>NZ_OZ034761.1:1200000-1500000 GCF_964028355.1 Wolbachia endosymbiont (group B) of Gerris lacustris | reverse complement strand
TTATTTAAAGTACTTGAAAGAGCTTGACTTGCTTTAAACCTGACCCTTCTCTTTTCAGGAACAGTCATGATATCACCGTTTTGGGGATTGCGGCATTGTCTTTCCTTACTTATAGCAGTAGAGAATGTCCCTATTCCATGTAAACGTATTTCACCTTTACGATTTAGATCGTTCTTGATTATTTCCATAAAAATATCATGAAGCTTACCTAAAATAGCTTTTGTTATATCTATACCTTGACTAGAGCACTCTTTACTCATTTGGTTTACTATATCTTCTTTACTCATAAATTACCTTAATATTGAAAAATTACATAAACAGCATATTATGCTAGTGCCAATAGTCAACTAAATTCATCATAAAAAGAGAAAATGTCATAAACCCTTGTAAGAACTTGTATAATATTTACAAAAAAATACCATTATGAAACAATTATCTCTTAGAAAACTGACATTTTTTTCGAGCTTTATGTTGACCATATTTCTTACGCTCAACAACACGTGAATCTCTAGTTAGGAATCCACCTTTACGTAATATAGAGTGTAGATCTTGACTTATACTACTTAAAGCTCTGCTTATTCCATGAGCTAAGGCACCTGCTTGGCCAGATAGTCCTCCACCTTTTACAGTTGCAAACACATCATACCTATCTAACATAGAAGTTACTATGAATGGTGCTTTAATCATTTGACACACTGATTCTCTTTTAAAATAAGAAATTAAATCATCTTTTTTATTAACACTAAATTTTCCACTTCCTGGCTTTATCCACACTCTTGCCACAGATTCTTTCCTTCGACCTGTAGCATATGAACGACCAAGTGAGTCAATCATTGCCTTTTTTGGCTGATCATTATTATTTATTTTCACTTTTTACTCCATTATTTCTTATTTTTACGATTTAAAGAGGCAAAATCTATTTTTTCAGGTTGCTGCCCTTGATGCTTATGCTCTGAACCAGAATAAACATATAAATTTTCAAACCGTCTACGTGCCATAGGACCATCATCAAGCATTCTTTTTACTGCCATTTTTATCACACGCTCAGGGAATTTGCCATTTAAAATATTATCTGGAGTAGTTTTCTTTAAACCACCAGAATAACCTGTATGCCTATAGTAGATTTTATCTTTAAGTTTCTTTCCGGTAAAATGTACCTTTTCTGCATTAACAATGATTACATTATCACCACAGTCCATATGAGGTGTATATTCAGGTTTATGTTTTCCACGCAATAACATTGCTACAAATGCTGCAAGCCTTCCTACTACTAATCCTTCTGCATCTATAACAAGCCATTTTTTATCAATTTGTTTCTCTTTTAAGAAAAAAGTCTTCATATATCAATACATAACAGTGGATTATGATATACTAAGTTGCTTGATAGTGTCAACAACATTAGTTATTGATTATTAAAGTAATTTATGCTAATAACTTAAATAACATGCTAGAAGGCAAAATGTTTCGATTGATTATTATATTTGTAATTGCTTTTGGTACTATAGGTTGCTATGCAATCGATTTGCAAGAAGCTATAAGCAAAGCTATCAAAAATAGCTCAAAAATAAAGTCTCAATTTTACCAATATAAGAGTGCTGAAAAACAGCTAAAATCTTCCGGCTTGGTTGGATTTTTACCTGATATCAATTTAGGGTACAGATTTAATGAAAAATTTGATTTTGAGGATAAGACTGGTGGTAGACTTGGTCTTGGAAGTAGCTTAACATTAAATCAAAAGCTAATAGATGGTGGTGGCACTTTTGCTACATTCAGCCGATCAAATTATCTTCTCCAGGCGGAAAAAATGCGATTTCAGCAATCTAAGCAAGAAGTTGCACTCAGCGCTGTGAAAGCATATGTTAATGTTTTACAAAAGGCAGAAATATTAAAATTGGGGGAACATAAAGAACGTGTTTCTTTAGAACATTTGTCAGCTATGAAAAAACGCTTTTCCCTTGGAGAAGTTACTAATGCTGAAGTTTTGTTCGCAAAAGCAAAATTTTCATCTTCTATATCCAAAAGAGTTGATGCTGAAGGTGAATTAAAGCTCGCTAATATTGCTTACTATCATTTAATTGGTGAAGATGCTGATAATCTTTATGAGACTAATGGTAAACTACCTTCTATACCAGAATTAAATGAATGTTTACAGTTAGCAAAAACCAATAACTTATCCCTAAAAGCAGCAATTTATAAAAAAAGGGCTGCTGGAATGGAAGTGATTTCTGAAAGTTCCAAGTGGCTTCCTTCTTTGAATCTAAGTGCAAGTAAAAATTTTGGAAAAGACAATATAAAATTAGACACGTTACTAGAAAATGTGAATGTTGTCTTTACTCTTGATATTCCGATCTTTAAAAGAGGTGTTAATGTTTTTGGTGTTAGTAGAGCTAAAATGGATGCAAAACAATCCACTTACGATTATTACGAAGCAGTAAAAAAGATAGAACAAGCAGTTATAAATGCTTGGAATAACGTGCTGACAGCAAAAGCTATTATTAAAGCAAGTCAAGAAGCAGAAAAAGCAGCAGCTTTAGCATTGGAAGGAGTTGAGCAAGAAGTAAACTTAAATTTAAAGAGCACAATTGATCTTTTGGATACTGAAGATGAACTATTTAAAGCACGTTCCGATCTAATTCAGGCAAAAAGCAATTATGTAATTAGTGTTTACAACTTGCTTTTTATGATAAATAGTATAAACCTTTAAATTTAATGGTATGAGCGATAATCAATCTGTAAAAGATATACTAGAAGATATAAAAAAAGCTATATCGGGTAAAAATCCAAGTGGCGATAGAGCAGAAATAATAGATGAAGATAATGAAGTATTATGCCTTGAAGAGGAGTACCCAGAAGACATCGAAGAAAAAGAAAATAGTGAAGAAGAGAATAATTGCCAAAGTGAGAAAATGAATAACCAATTTAATAGCCATAGTTACAACTCAGAAGAGAAAAATTTGTATAATAATATCCAAATGAGTAGTAACAAAGTGAGCTATCAAGAACAAAGTAACGAGCATTTAGTTTTAAAAGAAAATATGGAGGAAATTAAAACATTGCTTGAAAAGATGCAAAGCGAACTACGGCATAAACAACAAAAAAGAGCGGATCTTACTGTTGAAGAATTAGTTGTATCTCTTTTAAAACCTCAGCTTTCAGAGTGGCTGAATAAGTATCTACATGCATTGGTAAAAGAAGTAGTTGAAAAAGAGCTCAAAGATATAATCAATAATAAGTAGGTTATTAGTATAAAGACCAGAGTAAAAACAGCTAGAGGTAGAAAATTATCTTCAACAAGATGGCTACATCGCCATTTGAATGATCAATATGTGCAAAAAACCAATAAGGACGGTTATAGATCGCGCTCGGCATATAAGTTAATAGAAATAGACGATAAATTTAAACTACTCCAACAAGGGCAAAAAATTATTGATCTTGGCGCTTTTCCTGGTGGATGGTCACAAGTTGCATCTAAGAAGGGAGCGAGTGTGATTGCTGTTGACATAAAACCAATAAACGCAATTAGTGGAGTAGAGTGTATACAGTGTGATATTATCAGCGAACTTGAATTTTTAAGAGAAAAATTCAAGGATCACAAATTTGATGTAATTTTATCTGATATGGCACCAGAATCTTGCGGTTTAAAATCGTTAGATCATATCAGAATTATGCTTTTATGCGAAGCAGCACTCAATTTTGCAAAGCATTTTTTGAATCATGATGGCAAATTTGTAGTAAAAATTTTTCAAGGAGAGTCTGATAAAGATTTCTGCAATGAGCTAAAAAAAATGTTCAAAACAGTAAGATACTTCAAACCAAAATCAAGTAGATCTGAATCTACAGAAATGTATTTAGTAAGTTTAGGCTTTATTAGTGGCAACTATTCTGTATAGCAGGTACTTACAGAAATGTTGACGAATCTTATCCTATTAAACTGAAGATTAATAACGCTCGCACAAAAGCCCCTTTTTCTTGTTTAAATATTTATGATAATTAATTAAATTCTTAACTTTATTGCTTAAGTATATGATAATTAAAGTATATTATTATTTTTATAGGAGAATTTTATATGTATTTAGAATTGTTCAAACATATATTAATACCAATTCCCGCTATACAAGCAACGAATAGACAATAATGGAAAAAAAGCCATACTGGAGTAAGTAAAATAGCGAGGTTTAGATGGCATTAAGATCAAAATTATTGGATGAAAAAGTGGTGGAATCAGCAAAAGAGATGCTGAAGAAAGTAAGAAATAATGCGTATGTTGCAAAAAAACTAAATGCTGTAATTGCAGCAAAAAAGCACAGTATAACAGCTGTAGCAAAAATATGTTGCATTTCGAGAAAGGCAATTACTACATGGATAAAGCACATAAAATTTGGAAGAGAAGAAAAATTATTTTCTCCACCTCAACGCCGTAGAAAAACTATATTGAACCAAAGTCAACTTGAACAAATTGAGGTGTGGATGGAGGAAAACCCCAATATTACTATTAGAGAAATGAGAATAAGAATCCAAGAAAGATTTGGTTTGAATATCAGCAAATCCACAATACATCGTAATATGCAAAGAATGAAATTCTCATATATCACACCAAGACCAGTTCATAGTGGACAGGATAAAAATAAGCAAGAGGAGTTTAAAAAAAAACCTCAATGAAACTATTGTCATGCATTCTGAAAAAGAGCTATTTTTCTTCGATGAATCACGGTTTGGTACACATTCAAAAGTTGGACATGGGTGGTTTAAAAAAGGCAGTAGGACACAGGTTAAGGTAAAATTAGGTAGGGAAAATTTTTATCTCTATAGTGCAGTTAATCCCAGAAATGGAGAGAATTTTAGCTTATTTGCACCAAACGTCAACACTGCTTGTATAAATATATTCCTTGAACAGATGTCGCAATATTTAGGAATACGAAAGGCTTTTCTCGTGATGGATTGCGCTAGTTGGCATAAGTCAAAAAGTTTAAAGATACCTAAAAATATCGAAATTATATACCTACCACCATACTCACCTGACCTCAATCCTGTTGAGAGGTTTTGGTTATATATAAAACAGAACATTTTGCGCAATAAAATCTACGATACAATTGTTCTGCTTGAGAGCGCTTTGTGTAAATTTATTACCTCTCTTTCCCCTTCCACGGTTAAACAACTCTGCAATGCTTCTTATTTGGTTCATTAATAATGAGAGTTGGTATTACCAAGAAAAACTTGGCATAACTTTTGTGCTCAAAAAAACTTCTGGATTCCAGCATCAAGTGCTGGAATGACATGGTGAAATATTATTCAAGTAGCCTCTGTCCCAGTGTCCATTTGGTGTCATTCAAGTCAGCTCTCTTCTTGTCATCCCAGTACTGGGATTCAAAAAACTGACCAGGTTGGTTACGTGCTGGCTCTCTAAAATTACTTTAGTTATAAATATCAAGAAATTTACTAAATAAAAAAAGACAAAAGAACCCCCGTATAGCGAGTTTTAATAATTTAAATTGATAATGTGCTAACAAGCGCGATTTGGCTGAATGTAGAAAAAATAAAAAAGACATGCAGCCGCTATAATTTTATGTAATTTGCCAATAAATATCTGGATTTTGTCGTTGAGCCCAAAAACAAGGATAAATACTCTTATTAATATAAGAAGGAAAGTGGGAAAGTTTGTCAAGTAGTAAAACTAGAGAGCTCAAAAAAAGAAGGTAAACTCTAAAGTGTACGTTCAGTAGCACTTTCTATAAGAGAGATTGTATTATCTATCCCATAAAGCTTGATAAAAGATCCCATTCTAGGACCGGTTTTTTGGCCAAGCAGTGTTTCATACAGCAGCAGAAACCAATCGCGTAAGTTATTGTAATTATGTTTTTTCCCGATGGAGAAAACCTGAGATTGAATCTCTTCAGCAGTGATTGTAATAGGCAGGGAATGTAGGTTATTTTTTAAATCTAGTAACGCTTCTTTCTCTTTTTCGTTTGAAGTTTTATACGCTTTTGTTGGCTTGATAAAGTCGTGATAATACCTAACTGCAAAATCCGAAAGCCTATCTAGCATTTTGTTGCTTTCTGGTGTAACGTTTGGTGCATAAGTTGATATAAAACCCCAAAGAATCTCTTTATTTTCAGCATTACAAGCTGCTGCCAGGTTTAAAAGTAACGAAAAATTTATGCCTGAAGTTTCCACATTTGGAACTTTACCTTGGTGGATGTGCCATACAGGATTAGATTCCTCATTAGGTGTCATTCTAGTGCTTGATACTGGAATCCATGCTTTTTCTTTCTGGATCCCGGTGTCAAGCACTGGGATGACAGCAGAAGACTTTGGAATGACAGTAGATGATTCTGAAGTAGATGCATTATTTTTCTCATTTTCATTATAGCGCTTAACAAACTCCAAATACTCATCGGTTGATTTTGGTATCACATCAAAATGTAAACGTTTAGCTTTTTTAGGACTCTGAAAGATGTATAACGCTAAACTCTCTGTGGGTGCATAAGTTAGCCACTCCTCAATTGAAATACCATTTCCTTTTGATTTTGATATCTTCTTTCCTTCTTTATCAAGAAATAACTCATAGCAAAACAAAAGTGGTGGCTTTTCTCCAAGTATTCTGCATATTTGACTTGAAAGCACAGCAGATGGAGTCAGATCCTTTCCATGAGCTTCGTAATTAACTCCAAATGCAGCCCATCTCATTCCCCAATCAGGTTTCCATTGCAATTTGCATCTGCCTTTTGTTACTGGAACTTCTATTTCTTCTCCATTTGCTTCTTTATATTTGATTGTTCCTTTATCTGTATTTCTTTCAATTACTGGAACTTGTAGAACTTGAGAAGTTTTTGGGCATAACGGTAAGAATGGACTGTAGGTTTGCTGTCTTTCTTCTCGGAATGATGGAAGCATTACCTCCATTACTCTGTCGTAATTTTTCAGCAAGAGTAAGAGCTTTTCATCGTAAACACCAGATCTATAACACTCTGTAGCGCTTCTAAATTCGTATTCAAATTCAAACAAATCAAGAAATTTACACAACAACGAATTCATGTGATGACCATAACTCTCATGAGTGCCAAATGGGTCAGGTATCATGGTTAATGGCTTGTTCAGATTCTCTCTTAGCATTTCCTGATTTGGTACATTATCTGGTATTTTTCGCAAACCATCCATATCGTCGGAAACTGCAATGATTTTGGTTTTTATACTAGGAGCTATTTTTTTTAGAGCGTTTGCAATAACTGTGGTACGAAAAACTTCCCCAAAAGTACCAATATGTGGTAAACCTGAGGGACCATAACCAGTCTCAAATATTATCTCTTTTTTATTAGGGAATTCTTGTAGTATTTTTTCTGCTTCTTGAAATGGCCAGCTTATAATCATTGAATTTAAATTAATTATCTTACCTAAAGTGCTATTCATTTCAATAGATTTTTAATTAATGATGTAGTATTAGTGTTAGAGCTCTTATTAGAAGGTTAAAGATATGTCTACTGGCAGCATACAAACGAATCAATTATTTAAAGGTCTTACAAGACCTGCAATGCTCTTTGGTGTGAGTTATATGTTTGCAATATTAAACGTTCTAATTTGCATGCTAATTTTCATTAATACAAATGATCTTAGAGTAATTCTTCTGATGTTACCAGGTATACATGGACTTGGCTATATAGCTTCTGCAAAGGAACCGTTGTTTATTGAGTTATTTATGGTAAAGTTGGGAAAATGCTCCAAATGTTTAAATCGGTTTTATCATGGAGCCAATTCTTATGACATTACTTGATGTTATGCAATGTTGAGATTTAGAGCTATTGAATCAAAGAATAAATCTATTCTAGGTAGGGAGGTCCACGCTGCTGAATTTATACCTTATTCTTGCTATTGGAATAGTACAACCTTGATAACACAGCAGAATTGGTTAGTTAAATTTATAAAATTAAATGGCTTTGCGTTTGAAACAGCCGATGATGAAGACTTGGTGATACAAAATAACATCAGAAATCAGATGCTAAGAAGCATTTCATCTCCAGCATTTAGTTTGTACTTTCATACCATTAGGCGCAAGAAGAATATTTTTTCTGATGAATTTGCAAGCCAGAATTTACCAAATTTTTTTGCTAACCATGTAAATCTAAAATGGAGAGAAAAACACGCAACTAGGCAATCTTTTATTAATGATTTATACATTACGATTATTCGTAGGGCAGACACAAAGGGAGTAGAATTTTTATCACATCTACTGAAAAAAATTGGGCATGTAACTTCAAAACATGCTTGGGAAAGTGATATGCGTGATACCTATGAAGATTTAGAGGAAACGACAAATCGTATAGTAACAAGCCTTAGGAATTATTCGCCTAAAGTACTTGGAGTAAAAGAAACTCCAAACGGACTGTTTTGTGAAATAATGGAGTTTCTGTCTAGAATTGTAAATTGTGGGTTTATTACAAACACGCTCTTTCCACTAAAAACTGAAATATCAAGATACTTACCAGTTCATAGGTTATTTTTTGGCCATAAGATGATACAGGTTGTGACTCATAATGAAAGTAAATATGCTGGAATAGTTAGTATCAAAGAATATGGAAATAATACTTCTGCAGGAATGCTTGATTCTTTTTTACAACTTCCTTATGAATTTATTATCACGCAGTCTTTTCAATTTACAAATAGGCAAATGGCAATTGCGAAAATGCAGATACAGCAAAATCGTATGATACAATCTGCGGATAAAGCTATTTCTCAAATAGCGGAAATTTCTCATGCGCTTGATGATGCAATGAGTGGTAAAATTGCGTTTGGTGCACACCATTTAACTATCTTATGTATAGAAAAAAGCCCTAAATCATTGGACAATGCTTTATCATTGGTTGAATCGGAGCTTTCTAATTGTGGTGTTTATCCTGTTCGTGAGAGAGTTAATCTAGAACCAGCATTTTGGGCGCAAGTTCCTGGTAATTTCGATTGTATAGTGAGAAAAGGTACAATAAGTAGTCTTAATTTGGCCGGTTTTGCATCTCAACATAATTATCCTACTGGTAAAAAACTCAATAACCACTGGGGAGATGCTGTTACAGTTTTTGATACAACATCTGGCACTCCGTTTTTCTTCAACTTTCATATAAGGGATGTTGGACATACTATGATAATTGGGCCAACAGGTGCTGGCAAAACTGTTTTAATGAATTTTTTATGTGCTCAAGCAATGAAATTTTCTCCAAGAATATTCTTTTTTGATAAAGATCGCGGTGCAGAAATTTTTTTAAGAGCACTTGGTGGTATCTATACTATAATAGAACCAAGAACTAAGACAAATTTTAATCCTCTGCAACTTGACGATACTCCTGATAATAAAACATTTTTGATGGAATGGATAAAATCTTTAATTTTAGTGTACAACGATAAATTCACTTCAGAAGATATTGCTAGAATTAATGATGCAATTGAGGGAAATTTTAAATTAAAAAAAGAAGACAGATTTTTGAGAAATCTTGTACCATTTTTAGGACTTGCGGGCCCTGATACTCTAGCTGGAGCAATATCTATGTGGCATGATGATGGCTCTCATGCTGCAATATTTGACAATAAAGAAGATTTGCTAGATTTTTCAAAAGCAAGAGTGTTTGGCTTTGAGATGGCTAGCTTGCTAAAAGATCCTGTTGCTCTTGGGCCGGTCTTGATTTATTTGTTTCATAGGATTAGTATATCGCTTGATGGCACTCCATCTATTATTGTTCTTGATGAAGCATGGGCGTTAATAGATAATCCAGTTTTTGCACCTAAGATAAAAGACTGGTTGAAAGTGCTGAGAAAGTTAAATGCTTTTGTGGTTTTTGCTACTCAGAGTGTTGAAGATGCAAGTAAAAGTGCTATTAGTGATACGCTTGTACAGCAGACAGCAACACAAATTTTTTTGCCAAATCTGAAAGCTACTAGTGTCTATCGAGATGTTTTTATGTTAACTGAACGTGAGTACATACTGATCAAACACACAGATCCAAGTACTAGATTCTTTTTAGTAAAGCAGGGAGTTAATGCTGTAGTAGCTAGAATAGATCTGAAAGATTTGGATGATGTGGTCAACGTATTATCTGGCCGTGCGGAAAGTGTTCTATTGTTATATGATATACTGAAAGAAGTCGGAGATGATCCAAAGATGTGGTTGCCTGTGTTTTATCAAAAGGTGAAAAATGTTTAAAACTAAACTGTCATTACTGTTAGTTGCGATATTTTTGTTAAATATAGATTTTTTGCTCTCGTATCCAGTGTTTGCAGATACAGTAAGTGGTACTGACAAAACGAAATTTGTTAGCAGATTTAATTCTACTGGTAGCTTTAGCCGTGCCTCTAATCCTGACTGTAAGGCGTTTGAAACAGCTGCAGCAGTTGCTGGGATAGCAATTGCTATTGGTGCAATATTTACTGGTATTGTTTTGATTGTCTCTTCTGCTGGTTTATTTACTGCTCTTGTTATCGTTGGAATGATAGCTGCAATTGTTGGAGTCTGGAAAGCAATAGGGGGGCTTGTTGTTTGTGAACATAGTTTTGTTAAACACCCAGTTGCACGTGGTCATGATGGAAAATACAAAAATTTTAAAGAAGACACAGGTTATAGTGGCTGCACCAATAAAAATTATCGAACAGAAGATGAATATTTTTCTTGTTTGCAAGATAAAGCTCGGGAAAACGTGAACAAAAAAGACTATGACGGGAAAAGAGTAGAAAAAGAAGCCTTAAATTCTAGCGTTCAGGAGAGTACAGAAAGTTATTACTGGCCAAAAAACGGTGTGCAATACAGTGAATATATAGAAATATGTCATCGAAATCCTTTAACTTTTGGTAATCTTTTTAACAAGAAAGACTTTGATTCCAGAGAAAAACCTGGATATATAGACTTTGATGTAAGGGAAAAAGATACTGGATATGTAGATGGGTCATGGTCCCCGACGGTCGATGGTGAGCTGAAATGTAAAGTTCTCAAAGCAGGACAGAGCGAACCCATACATGGATCAACATTTAAAGCAGTGAAAAAAATGGGCAGATTATGTGTGGAGTTAGCAAGTGTGAGAATGCTTGGTATCGAAATGATTCCTTGGCCGCAAGGGGTTGATATGGGGTGCACGGAATTGCCACCTGACCCACTTGCTCCTATGTGTGAAAAATCTGTGATGAAATTCAAAAATAAAGATGGTACGGGTGAATATAAGGTTGATCTTAGCGACCTTATAAATAAAGATAAAGATTATAGAACTATTATAAGGGAAAAGGAAAAAGAAGGAAAAATTTTTGTAGGTTATGACAATAAAAGCTGTTTTAGCTCGTATGTCTCTGAAGCTTGCTACAATCAAGCGGGAAGTAAGTCATTATCTCCTATTCCTATAACTTCTATGATAGTGCAATGCATTAAGGAATCGTTAGATAATTTAGTTGCAGGTATTGACTCAAATGGTGATAAGCTAAAATATGAAGATGGAGAAAAAAAAGGACAGGAGAAGGGTAGTTTTTTATCTGTAGCACAAGGAAGGTTGAAAAATACTGTAACTGCTGTTCTAGTTTTAGCTTTAATACTGTTCTCTATAAAAGTTATGTCTGGTGGAGTGCGTAGTCCGCAAGAAATGTACATGTTGATCATTAAATTCGCTTTAGTGATTTACTTTACGACAGGTAGCACTATGTCTCATTATTACGGGGAATTAACAAAACTTTCGAACGGCTTATCAGAAATAGTGCTTAAAGCTTCATCTGAGAGTAAAAATATATGTAATTATGAGGCAGGTAAAGATTATGAATACGATCGTGCAGGGCAGAAGGTATCCTACAGTTATCTTGCACCTTGGGATAGGCTTGATTGCAGAATTTTATTTTATTTAGGTGCCCCTTTAGATGGAATTGGTGGCAAAATTGGTACTGGAGGTGTTGCAACGTTAGCGGTTTTGCTTGGCGCTGCTCCTGTCTTGTTAGTTGCAGGTTCGGTGATTGGTATTATTTTCGCTGGTGGACAAATTTTAGTAGCTCTTGTCTGTATATTTATGGCCATTTTGCTGATGATGGTTATTTTGTGGATGTGCTATGTATTTATTTTATCTCTAGTTGCTTTAAGTGTAATTGTTATTCTATCACCTTTGTTTATTCCTATGGTTTTATTCCAACACACCAAAGGATATTTTGACGGCTGGGTGAAAGAGTTAATTACCTACAGTTTATACCCAGTTATCCTTTTTGCTTTTCTATCTTTTATGTTCATCGCATGTGATAAAATCTTTTATAGAGGTCTAAATTTTGAGAAAGAGCAACTAGGCAAGGAAACATATTGGTTTAAATTGAAAGAAGGAGAATGTACTAACAATCCAAATACTTTAGCGTGCATGCTACAAGAATACAAATGGGAGAAAAGTATGCTGCTTGGTCTGGTTGATTTTGCGTATGTTGAATTTAGCAACTCTGTACTTGGAGAGTTAATGAAGTTATGTTTGGTGCTATTTTTATTTTACCATTTTTTAAACGTTCTTCCCGGCATGGCTGCTGAACTTGCTGGTAACCACAGAGCAGCACTTGGTTCAGGCAGCACTCCTGCACAAATGGTGAACAAAGCTTTATCTGCTGCCAAAGCTGCTGCTGGAGGTGCTGGTCAAGTTGCTGCTGCGGCTGTAAATAAGGCAAGAGGGGCTATTGGAGGAGGTGGAGATGCTAATAAGGGATCGGGATCCTCCTCTAGTGAAACTATAAAATCAGGTGGAGAGTGAGCGCAGGTGAGTAAAAGATGTTTGAACATTTGAGCAACCAAAACTTGGGTAAGCTATGCATAAATTTTGTGATACTCTTTTTATTATCTGGGTGTGGGTGTATTAAGCCAGAAGATTTATCAGGTTTGCGTGAGAAATTGGATATAGTGTCAACAGAGCAGAAATGGGTTGATTCTGGTATCTATATCTCAGATAAAACAAAAGTAACAGAGATTAATATAGTACCTGACGAGGTTAATTTTTGTTCACAGTATAAAGATTTTGCAATTCGACCTGGAGAAAATCCTGTGCTGTTGCCGTTTGCGCTGAGAAAGGGAAATACACTAAGCTTTAGTGTTGTTGGAAGTAAAATGTGTGAAAATAATAATGGCATGATCACCTATAAGAAAATTAACGAGAATTGTGGTGAAGAGGAAAAGGAGTATTTTTCACATATTTTAAACCACGAGGATTGTCAAGGTGGAATATGTCCTAATAAATATGAAATAGGCAATGCACAATGGTTAAATGGAAAAGAGTATTGGTCTTCAGAATTAGATCAAAGTGAAAGAGAGGAAATTAAAAATGTCATCAACTCTATAAAACAACAAGGGGAAAATGTAGACTGTAGCAAGCTTTCAGAGAGCAGTGCAAGTAAGATAGATACGCGCATTTTAAATTTACTCTGTGGACGTATATGTAAATTTTCTTCTGGCAGCGGAAACAAAGATTGCGCGTATATTGAATACAATAGTATAGAAGATGAGATATCTAGGTCTGTCAATATTGAAGATATTAGTAAAATACTAAAAGAAAAACAGGTAAAAACTGACATTACACTTTTAAGGATTAGCATGAGTGATGAAAGTTTTGAACATATTTCAGGAGGCGGTATATGTACTAATTGTGATCATAAGATAAATAATGACCATCCAGTACCAAAATTAACTTTCGAGTTAGGTAATAGTAACGGTAAAGGTGGTTTTAACATAAGAGTAACAAGAATCCCTAATTTAGAAAAAAGCTTATATATAAGTGTTTCTGACAAATTTCCCGAGCACAACCCTGGTGAAACTCAGGAAGATATACCTGTAGACATTAGCAAAGTTTATAATACTCAATATATGGAAGGCTTAAAAGAAAAGCTAAAGGACAAGAGTGGCACTATATATTACGGAATAAGAGATCATGGCTGTGATTATAAGAAAAATGAAGGTCAGTTTAGCATTAACCTTACAACTAAAGAGCCACCTGTAAGAACTTTTAGTGCGATATATAATTTCTTTGATGAAAAAGTGAAAACTGCATTTTTTGGCTCTAGCTACAAAGACACTAATGCGACTCACTCTGATAATAGCCCTGTGAGGTCTCTTTACGAAAGTTTTATAAAATCAAACAGAACAAATACCATTAGATCTACGATAATATCGCTACTAGTATTGTATATAGTCTTATATACCCTTTATTACTTTTTTGGTTTAACTCATGTTTCTATATATGAGTTTTTAATTATATGTGTAAAGATAGGAATCATTACCCAGCTATTGAAGGATAATAGCTGGAACTTTTTTTATAAAAATGCATTTTCTATTTTTGTTAATGCTCCAAAACAGTTAATAGAAATAGCAAATTTCAGAGGTACAACATCAAATGTTTTTGAGTTTCTTGATTTACCACTCAATAGATTTTTATCAGCACACTCAGTGTTATTAATAGTATCCCTTATATTCTCCGGTCCTTTGGGTATTGTGTCATTTTGCTTGGTGATTTGGGGTTTGATAACAGTAAGCTTATCAATTTTTAATGCCTTATTTTCTTTTATCACATCTATAGCAATAGTTGCATTATTGCTTTCCTTGGCGCCTCTTTTTATTATTTGCCTTCTATTTGGATATACTAGACAGCTGTTTCACAATTGGGTCAAAAATTTAGCAAGATTTGCAATTCATCCGGTAGTGCTTTTAATTTTTATATCATTAATAAGCCAGGTTATGGATTATATTGTGTATTCGGTCTTTAATTTTGAGGTCTGCCCTACATGTATACTTAATCTTAACTTAAAGATTTTTAATCCTTGTATTCTTTATGGTTATGCTTCCAAACATGCACCTAACATCACAGCTATGATGGCTTTTGTGATTTTGGGACATGCCATGAAAGCTTTAGTTGAGGCATCTTCAACAATATCTGATTCGTTGTTTGGTGTTTATGTAGCAAACGAACCAGGAAGGCAATATCAGCAAAGCTTAATGGGAACAGTAGGTTTAGATGAACAAAGTATTCAAAGAAGAGCAGGTCAGCAATCTGGTACACCAAGTCGAAGACCTCAAATACCACAATCAGCTCAAAGATCAGCACCTAAAATACCGACAAACACAGGAAATCAATGATGAGCAGAAGATCATTATTATTGATACTATGTCTTGTAATTACTGGCTGTACAATGGATTGTATTGAACCTAGGTTGCAGAGCAGAAATACTAGTGTCAGTATAGATGTTCCAGTTCGTGAAGCTGGCGAAGGAGTTAAAATTCATTGGGTTGATTCTGGTCAAGTAATTAGCAAGGATGAGAAAATCAAATTTACTCTTGGTGGGTCAGTAAATTTTTGTCCTCTTAAAGAAAAGAAGAATCCAAAGAAAGTAGTTGTGCCTGCTGTATTTTGTACTGATGATTCAGAGCCAGATTATGAAAGTGCTAAGAACATTAGTAGTGTACCTAACAATTATGGCATTAATGAAAATGAATTTTGTAATAGTAAAGGATTTGGTGGCAATAGACGTTATGTAGATACTGGAATTAAAGTAAATCCTGGTGATAAGTTAAGCTTTAGCTTAATTCCCAGAGAGATAACGATTGATTATGACAATCCACAAGGAAAAGGTATCAGTTTTGATGATAATTGCTATAGAACTGAAGAAGGGGATGAAAAAGACAAAGCTACAATAAAAGACATGATAAACGGAGGAGAGTTCTTTTGTGGAGAAAGTGGTAAAAGGACTAAAGTAGAATTTCCGTCGCTTAGCAAAGAAAAAATGAAGAAAAGAAAAGTGTTAGTTGGTAACGGCTACACTCCATACGATAATAAAGTACATTTTAATAAGGATTATATTAAAGATGAAAGTCCATGGATGAATGGTGCGTTGTTAGATATACGACGAACTAAAATAGGACTGAATGAATTATGTAATGGGAAAAGGTGTGATTTTAATGAGCTGAACAAGTACAGTTCTTATGAGCTTAATTGTTACTATCAGAAGATATGTTATGCCAAACAAGGTATGGATTTTAATGGAAATTGTGTTTCTTCTGTAAGGTACAAAAATTATGATAAGAACAACAAATGTGATATGTATTCTCATCTTAAAGGAGTTGAAGATAAACTTAAAAAGATTGAAGAAAATAAAGATAGCACTGATTTTATATCAAACATTGAAGAAGAAACTGAAGATATCTCCTGGGCCGAAGCTCTTGTTGCAAAAATTGGCGATTTTGATGATCAGGATACTGCTAAAGGTATTCAATGTTTTCCAAATGAGAAAGGTGCGAAAGGAGATAATGTATGTTCACAGATTAATTATAAATTTGAAGATTACTCTCTGAGATTAAATCATGATTATAAAATAAAAGGTATAACACCTGGTAGTAGTGTGATGCTTGCTATAGCAAGTAATGGCAACTACCAACTTTATAGAGGTGGATATCATGTTGAAGTGACTAGATCGTGCAAATTCACTGACGGCAGAAAGTTGTATGTGTATCTAGGTGATGAGCTGCCTAAAAATAGACCTGCTGACACTAATAATTTTAAAAGAGTAAGAGATTTAATTAAAGTTAAAGAAGATAGCATAAAATATTACATAATAGATGGAAGTCATTTGGGGGATAAAGAATCTAAGAAGGTATATTTTGGTATTAATGTGCACAATGTAGAGAAAGATGATATTACGGACAAAGAAGGCAAATATTATGAAGATAACAAATACACAGTAAATTTATTTTTAAAAAGAAAAATAAACGATTTTATTTCATCAACTATAAGAAATATCTTTTGTATTGCAACAGGAAGAGAATGCCCCTCATGTGATACAACAGCAAGAGAAAAATGCTCCTCATGTACTGAGACAGCAGGAAAAAAATGCGAAACAGGAATTGTAGGTAGTGTTGAAGATTTATACAAAGGATATGCAAGAGGCCTTCTACAAGGAGTAAGAGCTTTGCTTATTCTATACGTTATATTTACTGTTGTTGGCTATATGCTTGGAACAATACAATTAAGTAAATTCGATTTTATTATAAGAATATTCAAAATAGCATTTATAGCTTTTGCTTTTAGTGATAGAAGTTGGGAATTCTTTGGTACAACTTTGTCTGGGCTTTTTGTTGATGGTAGCATTTATTTAGTTGATAGTTTTTCTGGCTATATAGGAGAAGGAGGTAAAAAATTTGCATTCTTAGATTTAACAGCGGGAGTATTATTTACAGGAGAAACATGGCTGAAATTTTTGTCTTTAATGCTATCAGGACCTTTTGGCTTTATTGCATTTTTGGCAATACTTTATGCTACTTTTGTGTTTTTAAGATGCATTATTAGTGCTACGTTTAAGTATGTAATATCTACTGTTTTAGTGGCATTTTTATTGTCATTAGCACCTTTATTTATCGTATTTATTCTATTTCAACAAACTAAAACATTATTTGATAATTGGATAAAAACGCTGGCTCATGTTTCATTGCAACCAGTCATTTTATTTTCATCCTTGTCTCTTTTAAACCAGTTAATGTATTCAGTTCTATACAACCTCACAAATTTTTCTGCATGCTATCAATGCTTAATTAGTGTAAATTTTTTATCGTATGATCTGTGTCTTATGAAATCAATATTACCTCTTGGGTATAGTCCTGGTACTAGTGTTGATGTTGCGCTCAGTACTGGAGAAAGGGCTGGTGGGCACTTTGCAGCATTACCTATAGATCTAATCCAGGCATTTATATATCTCATCATTGCTAGTGCAATGGAAGCTTTTGTTTCTATATCAGAAACTATGGCGCAGGCGTTGTTCAGCTCTGGTTATGGAGTTGCCCAAAGTGTTAGTCATATTTCTAGGAGCGCATCACAAGCTATGCTGTCAACTGTTGGCCTTGATGATAGAACCCAAAATATGATACATAACATCAAGCAGGGAATGAGTAAAGATCGTAGCAAAATTGAAGCTAAATTGCCTGATACACCAAAGCAAGCAGATGAGAAAGGGAGTTCTGGCGAAAAAACGAGCAAATCTGAAACACTAAGCCAGCCAGATAAGCAAAAGGATTCTGATAAAACAAAAGGATAAGTCAAGGAAGATTGATGAGATATATGGAGTAACTAATTAAAAAGATATTTGAAGTAAGGTTTTAGAAATTTATTCTGTATTGGAAAAAGTTTAGGTATGCAATCACGCTTAGGCAAATGTTGGTTTAGGTTATTAATTTTGGTAATCTGTGTTCTGGTTACAGGTTGTGGTAAGAATGATATGCCTTTTCCAAGATGTATATCTGCTGATTATTTTGGTCCTGAACCTATTGCAATTGGTGCTCATTTTCCAATCGGTCATGATGCGTTTTTTCCAGAAGGTGAAAGTGGAGAACCTATTGATCCTGAAACCGGAGAAATCAATTATGGTTTTCACCCTAATCAAGTGGTGAAGTGGAAAGATACTGGATTTGAAACCAATGGAGATAGTTTAGTAGTACGAGTAAATGGTGCATGGACGTCTTGGAGTAATAATAATAAAGAATCTAAAGGTAGTTATAATTTGCAAAGCTTGGAACAGCTAAAATATGCGACTAAGTTTGAAGGTAAACAAGGCGATAATAGTTTGCCTGACTTTTGCTTAATTTGTAATGATTACGAATCTAGTACACAAAAAATTTCAAGTAGTCCTAATGCAAGTTGTACTGTAAATTGCAAGTGTATTAGTGAAGATGATAACAGAGAAAAACGCGGTGCTCCATGTTGGTTTACTAACGGCCATGGTGCTTATCTTTTATTTAAAAGGCCTAGCGATTCTAGTCCTAACGAAAATTTAAAATCCATGCGTAACCCTGAGTCTCCTACTGTACATCTAGGTTACAATTCCGTAGCGGAAGATGGAAGTGGGCTTTTTACTTTAGACAGAGATAACACCACATTACAGGACAGGAATTGTAATACGGTGAGGTTAGAAAAAGGATGGAAAATATATGTAAAGATATTAGATAGATATTATCTAGATAATGCAGGTGGCTACTCTTTTGAATTTTTGAGCGGAGTGCAGAAACCAAGTACCTTTGGATTTTTTGATTACGTTTATAACTATCTAAAATGTGTATTATTGATTAACGAAAATTGTAAAAAGCATTTTGATAGCAATGATCCTGCATCTGCACAAGCTATGTTTCAAAATATAGCTGAAAGAAGTACGAGCTTTCACAATTTTGTTCTTTCCTTGCTTGTTCTATTTATAGTGATTTCATCGCTTCTTTATCTTTTTGGAATGATAAGAGAAACTAAGCATGATATGCTCATCAGAATGATGAAAATCACTCTAGTAATAGTGCTTATATCTCCTGGAAGTTTTAGATTTTTCTATGATCATTTTCTTGTTTTATTTGTCAAAGGTCTTGAACAATTGATAAGCATAGTTACTAATTTTGCTCCCAACATGAACACCGGAGGTAATTCAAACGTTGCTCAAGGAAATGAAGCTAAATTGTTTAGCTTCATGGAGGATATGTTTAATAAGTTTTTTGCTTACTCTGTTTGGAAAAAGTTTGCAGCATTTTTACATTATCAAATGTGGGCAAGTCTCCTTATGATACCGGCAATTTTTATAGGGATTGTCTTATATTTCCTGCTGTGTATGTATGCTTACATAATATTCCTTTCTGGTTTTATGGGTATAGCTTTTCTTGTAGCTATAATGCCGCTATTCCTAATCTCTATTTTATTTTCACCACTGAAAAGTCTATTTGAGGGTTGGATAAAATTCTGTATTAGTTTCTGTTTGCAATCAATTATGATATTTACCCTGCTGTCATTACTTGCTGCGATGATAATGAATACCTTTTATAAACAGTTAGGCTTTACTGTGTGCTATAATAAATGGCTTGAAATAAAGTTATGTGCTCCAAGATGGGTATTTGGTGGTTTTTGTATAATTGATAAAGAATACTTTAGCTGGACTCCAGGGCAAATTTTTGTACCTTATGCTATTGGAGAGGCTTCTCCATTGAACGTAGATAAGAATATAGAAGGTATAGAAAAACTAAGCAGAATAGGTGGTACAGTAAAGTTTACTGGTGGCACTGGATATATCCCTCTTCCACCAGATTACATTAATAAAGGTTTTCGTTATATAGATTATCCTTTCTTTAATCCAATTCCTGGAACTAAAGATAATCCAGCAGACCACTATATTGCGGAAAGTGATATGATAGTTAGTAATGGCTGTAGTGCAAAAGATCTAGTACGCTTAACAAATAGTTTATCTCATGCATCAGAGAGGGCTGACATTATATTACTGATCAACAATATAGAGAAAAGGATAGGTGATGTTAGTGAAATAATAAAACGCTACTGTCAAGATATAAATAAATGCAATAGTTATAGGGAAATAATTAATGAAATAAGATCTTTAGTGCGGAGTGCGATAAAAAAACAAGGTTGTAGAATACTGAAACTTCATGATTTATATAAGGATCCCAACAGTGAATACTGTAAGAAATGTAAAGATTGTGAGGATTGCAAAAATTATAAAGAAAATAGTGATTACCAAAGGGTGCAAGACATACAGAGAGGTTATTTAATCAACGCAGGAGAGATCTTTGTATTGTTCTTGCTTTCGTTTTTGATGTTTTCTTTGAAGGAGTTTGTACAACAGATGGGCTCAAGCATTGCCGGTGGTGGGTTTGGTGTTTACAATATATCTAGTATGTATCAATCATCACCTGTGACTGGTTTAATGCAGGGATTAAAACAACAGATGCAAGATAAAATTGGTGGAGGGCTAGAGTCTTTAGGTAATTGGGCTACTCATGTACCGGACAGATTAGCTGGAGGTACAGCTAATTTGCTAGGTAGAATACCAGGAGTTGGGGGTGTGCTGAAATATGCTATTAATGTGCCACGTAAGCTTGTAGGTGCTACTATTGAAGCAACAAAATTTGCAACATTACCTAAAAATGATGTTGATAAGCTTGAGGAAAAAATCTACAGGGCGTTTGGAATTGATAAAGAAGATATTGCACGTAGAAGAATTGATAAATATTTAGAATATTATAAAGGATATGTAGGATCACATTTGGGCTATACAATAGAAGATGCTATGAAGTTTACTTGGGAACATGGTCTCGACTCTATAGGAATTAACCCTGCTACAGGAGAAAAGGATGGTTACCAGCATAATCTACTCTATAGAGCAAAAACATATAGACGGGAATTTCTTGAGAAGCTTCATGACTACACTATTGGCCGCAAGAGAGAACCAGAAGAAGATGAATCATCAAAAGAAAATAAGCCTAATCAATCAAATCGAAAATTAGGTACGGAACCAGAAACCCTAAAAAACACTACAGAAGCTATACGTGCCGGAGAAGATAGAGAGCGTCAAGATAATGAAAGGAATGAGAACATAGAGAATGATGAAGAATCGTAATTTCAAAGGGCTAAGTTATTATGGTCTTCAGCAAGACGAAGATGGTAATATCAAGTTAAACGATTACAATGATGTTTTAAATGCGCGCAGAGCGAGGGTAGATTTGTTACTAGATAGCACTAAGCAAGGTGATGTTAGTCTTTCAAAGTTAAATAAAGCTCTGAATGAGAGACTTATAGATGATAAAGGGCTATCGTCAGAATTTGACAAAGAAGACAAAGAAATTGCACAGAAGGAGCTTAAGATGTTCTCTATTTTAGACGATCTTGATAATCTTGCAAACATTGAAAGTGAAGATCTATTAGAGGTTAGTTTGTTACTATCAGATCTTAGTTTTATAGAGAGAAATATTGTGTTGAATGCCGATCAGAGTTCTGATCTAATAGGGTTCAAAAGTCTATTTATAGAAAAAAAAGCATCTGGTGAGGAATATAGTGATGAAGAGTGTCACAATTTCCTCGATAATATAGAGAAAATCAATACTATAATTAAGTTAGAGTTAGAAAGTAGAATTGAAGGGCTAAGTCATGATGAAAAAAATAACCATGATGATTTACAAGACGAGATTGGTCGTGCAGTGAGTATAGCAAATAAATCAAAGAAAGGCGATTGATCTTGCACTTCTCCACAAGCAACTTTCTCTCTATTAGACTACTAAAGCCATGTTGACATTAAATGTGTATTATTAAATAATTAGTTAATTTGGAGCTTATTCTATATGCTACGTGTTACTGCAGGCAAATATCGTGGAAGAAAAATAACCACAGACAAGCATTTAGCTGCACGGCCAACTATGAGTATCGTCCGAGAAGCAATATTTAGTACACTTTCTTCAAGAAAACCTATTGATAACTTGAATGTGCTTGATTTATTCTGTGGAAGTGCCTCTTTTTCATTTGAAGCGCTTTCTCGAGGTGCTAAACATGCATTTATGGTAGATTCAGATTATTACAATTTGCAACTGCCTAAAAAAACAGCAGAAGATTTTGGAATTACGAACGATATCACGTTAATTTGTTGCAATGCTAACGGATTACCAAGGCCTACTTCAAAGTGCGATATAGTTTTTATAGACCCACCTTACAATAGCAATCTAGTTGAATCAACGTTGAATGGACTAGCTCGCTCAGGCTGGTTAAGTGATGATGCATTGATAATTCTAGAGATTAGGAAAAACGAAGATTTTGAGTGCAATAAAAACTTCAGTATAATTTTGGAACGCACCTACGGTATAGCGAGAATAATTTTTCTTTCTCTATTAACTTGAACTTTCATATACTTTTCATTGATGAGTTCCAGTTCTATTTTCGTCAAGTTTCCGGAGAAATTACTTATTCTGTACTGCCCTAGATCAAAATTTTTATTAAATTCAGAGTCTATTAAATATTCATGCGCTTCTTCAATAAATTTATTTTCTTTTTCTTCGTAACTGTTGTATTTTGTTATACCATTATTATCCTCACGATAAACTAAATGTTCTTTATGATCAGCATGAACATTTTTATTTTCACAAACCTTTTCAGGATTGTGTTCAAGTACTTTTCTACCAACAATCAATAGCTTATAAGAAATTTCCTATGATTCCTTTTAAGCGAGTTTTGAATTTTTGAAATGTCATGACATTGTTGATACGTTTGTCAAGAAACGACAGGGTATCTGCAAAATCTTCTGAATAATCATTGATAAAAAAAAGTATCGTACTTAAGTACACTCCAGCTAATATTGCTCTTTTTGTATAGTAGTTAAAATCTGTTGATTGATCATGAATGCCATACCAAATCGCGCTAACAGTTCTGTACAAGAGTTTACTAGAAAAATATGTATTTTTGGGTAATATAGAGAATGATAAAACATTTTTTAAAAACTCTCTGTAATTTTGTAACTTAGCATAGTTTGAAAGGCGTATTTGGACAGCTAACTTTATCCGCTCTCTTACCTTCATATCTTCTAAATTGGAATTCCAAAGTTCAGTTTCCATTGAGCTATTTAAGTCCTCTGCTATGTACTCCAAAGCACTATATATTCCATTTTGAAATTTACAAAAACTATTGGCTAGGTTAAGGTTCGTGCACACTTTCAATAAGGTTGCATCACTTATTCCTTCAAATGGAATAACCTTAATCAGCTCATCTACTATTAACTTTTGTTCCATACAATATTATACTAAACATCACATATAATTATACCTGAGATTTTCAAACATTCTGCAAAATGCTTCACCGCGCTCTTCAAAATTTTTCCACTGATCAAAAGAAGAACATGCAGGAGAAAGTAATATCGCTACTTCTTCTTTGCTATTTATGGCCTCTTCAAAAGCCAGTTTAAATGCGTTTTCTAGATTATAGCACTTCATATAATCTATTTTGTTCTCCATAATGTTTGCAAAAACTTCAGTTGATTCTCCAATAAGAAAAGCTTTTCTAATCTTGGTGAAATGCTTGCTTAATGATTCTATTCCGCCTTTTTTGCTTTTTCCGCCAACAATCCAATATATGTTTTTATAAGATAAAATTGCCTTTTCGGTCGATTCTGCATTGGTTGCTTTGCTATCGTTGATAAAAAGTACATTATGTATTTTGCCAAGAAATTCATTTCTGTGTCTTAGCCCTGGAAAGGATTTGATTTCATTGACAATAGTGCTGCTATCTACTCCAAGTAACTTGCACACAGCGTGTGCAGCTACTATATTTTCTACATTGGATACTAGGTTTACTTTCATATCACTCATTGATAAGTTGTGATTCTCTAGTTTTAGCGAGATCTCCTGGATCTCGGCGCCCCTTTTGTCATCCAAGTAGCTGACACTGGGATCCAGATAATTTTGATCTATACCAGTAATCTGTTCACTATAATCAAGCAAATTGTTATCTGCCAATGATATTAGATCTCTTGCACTACCCTCTGCCATCTGAGTAGTTGGCAATGGTTTTTCTTTTCTGGTCACGCGCTGGAATGGCACCAGGGAATATGTTACTGAAATTGGAATTTTGTTTCCAGTGAATTTATTGAATACATCAGCGGTAATTTTGTTATCACATCCTATCACGGCAATCTTGCTACTGTTTATCAGTTTTAATTTAGTTGCTATGTAGTTATTCATACTTTCATGTCTATCTATGTGGTCTGGTGTGATGTTGAGCAATACAGAAATGTCTACATTAATTTTATTTATTAGCTCCAATTGAAAAGAGGAAAATTCAATTACATAAATTTCTGCGTTTCTCTCTAAATCCAAAATAGGCACACCTAAATTCCCTCCAATAGCTACTTTTTTGCCTGTGGATTTTAATATGTGCCCTATTAGTGACGTGGTGGTTGATTTGCCATTTGTTCCGGTGATGCCGACAACCTTCTGGCTTGTAGTTTTAGTTTCAAGAAATAGCTCAATGTCTGATTTTATTTTGCAGTCAAAGCTTCTTGCAAGTTTTACTATCCAATGCGTTGTTATTGGCACCCCAGGGCTCAAAATTAGTGTGCTTATCTCATGCCAATTATGCTCATTGGGATGAATGAAATTACACTCTTTATATATTATTTTTGCATTTGCTATTTGCTCTTCATTATCATCCCATGCGTATATTTTTGCACTGCTCTTTGTTAGAGCATTAATGACAGACAAACCAGTTTTACCAAGACCGAAAACCGCAACACTTTGATTTTTGTATTTGTTTAGTTGCACTGCTAGATAATTTATGCGGACTATTTTATAAAAATATCGTACAAATTACAACAGATTTCTTAAATGGTTTTTGGTAACACGTAACTGTTGTAACAGTTTCAGTCAATAGAGAACCCTTGACACATTTTGCCAACTCCCTTATTATGATAATAAGAGTATTTATCCTTGTTTTTGGGCTCAACGACAAAATTCAGTAAAAAAACTCATGTATTTATTGGCAAATTACATAAAATTATAGCGGCTGCATGTCTTTTTTTATTTTTTCTACATTTAGTCAAATCGCGCTTGTTAGTACATTATCAATTTAAATTATTAAAACTCGCTATACGGGGGTTCTTTTGTCTTTTTTTATTTAGTAAATTTCTTAATATTTATAACTAAAAGAGCAGCGCGTGACGCACAGCTGTACGAACATTGAAAATGTCATTCAAGTAGCTGACACTGGAATCTAGAAATAAAGAACCAATGTCTGGAAACCGGAATGACATCATCATAAGGTAAAACTGGATTACAGCGGATTTCTTGCATAAACATCTCAGTCTGGGGGATCCAATAAGAAAGGCTGGATCCCAGTGTCACGCACTGGGATGACAAGAAGAGTTGGTCCAGGTTATATTTTGGTGGGGAAAGTTACACCAAGGAATAGCGTTGGGATGACAAGAAAGGAATAGCACTGGAATGACTGGAAGAGGACTACTCGGATGACATCATCATAAAAATCAGCTACTTATACCAACTCTCATTATTAATGAACCAAATAAGAAGCATTGCAGAGTTGTTTAACCGTGGAAGGGGAAAGAGAGGTAATAAAATTACACAAAGCGCTCTCAAGCAGAACAATTGTATCGTAGATTTTATTGCGCAAAATGTTCTGTTTTATATATAACCAAAACCTCTCAACAGGATTGAGGTCAGGTGAGTATGGTGGTAGGTATATAATTTCGATATTTTTAGGTATCTTTAAACTTTTTGACTTATGCCAACTAGCGCAATCCATCACGAGAAAAGCCTTTCGTATTCCTAAATATTGCGACATCTGTTCAAGGAATATATTTATACAAGCAGTGTTGACGTTTGGTGCAAATAAGCTAAAATTCTCTCCATTTCTGGGATTAACTGCACTATAGAGATAAAAATTTTCCCTACCTAATTTTACCTTAACCTGTGTCCTACTGCCTTTTTTAAACCACCCATGTCCAACTTTTGAATGTGTACCAAACCGTGATTCATCGAAGAAAAATAGCTCTTTTTCAGAATGCATGACAATAGTTTCATTGAGGTTTTTTTTTAAACTCCTCTTGCTTATTTTTATCCTGTCCACTATGAACTGGTCTTGGTGTGATATATGAGAATTTCATTCTTTGCATATTACGATGTATTGTGGATTTGCTGATATTCAAACCAAATCTTTCTTGGATTCTTATTCTCATTTCTCTAATAGTAATATTGGGGTTTTCCTCTATCCACACCTCAATTTGTTCAAGTTGACTTTGGTTCAATATAGTTTTTCTACGGCGTTGAGGTGGAGAAAATAATTTTTCTTCTCTTCCAAATTTTATGTGCTTTATCCATGTAGTAATTGCCTTTCTCGAAATGCAACATATTTTTGCTACAGCTGTTATACTGTGCTTTTTTGCTGCAATTACAGCATTTAGTTTTTTTGCAACATACGCATTATTTCTTACTTTCTTCAGCATCTCTTTTGCTGATTCCACCACTTTTTCATCCAATAATTTTGATCTTAATGCCATCTAAACCTCGCTATTTTACTTACTCCAGTATGGCTTTTTTTCCATTATTGTCTATTCGTTGCTTGTATAGCGGGAATTGGTATTAAATGAAACAAAGAGGCAACTTGTATGACATTCCATTATGTCATTCCAGCGCGTGACGCTGGAATCAAGAAATAAAGAACAATGGATCCAGTATCAGCTACTTGAATAACAAGAAGGAGAGGACATTCCACCATATCATTCCAGCACTTCTTATTACCTGTTCTGGATTCCAGTGTCAGCTACTCGGATGACACCATCATAGAGATCAGCTACTTGGATGATAAAAGTAAGGAATATCGGAGTAGTGTGCTAGACTTTATACCTCTTGCATTCAAACTCACATAAATCATGAATTGTGCACGCTTCACACAAAGGTTTTTGTGCCTTGCAAATGTATCTACCGTGTAAAACTAGCCAATGATGAGCATAAAGTAGGTATTTTTTTGGAACAACATTCAAAAGAGATTGTTCTGTTTTAAATACATCTTTTTCTTTCACAAGCCCAGCTCTATTGCTTACTCTAAAAACATGAGTATCAACTGCCAATGTTGGAATAGCAAGCCCTGAATTTAAGAACACATTAGCGCTCTTTCTCCCAACCCCTGGTAAAGATACCAAATCATCGAAATCAGTAGGCACTTTGCTATTGTGCTTCTCAATCAATATTTTGCTGAGCCCGATTATGTTTTTTGCTTTGGAATTATATAAACCAATACTGCTTATACATTTTCTTAGCTCACTTTGCCCAAGATTCAGCATTTTTTCTGGCGTATCAGCGATACTAGATAGCTTTTTTGTAATTTTATTAACGCTGACATCGGTTGTCCGTGCTGACAAAACTATTGCAACCAGAAGCGTAAAATGATTGGTATAATTTAGCTCTATTTTTGGTGTAGGATTTGATTGTTGAAACTTCTCAAATATCAATTCTACTTTTTTTGAGTCCATGCATAGAGCTAAAAGCTTATACTACACTGTTTGTTGTGTAAATCCAACTCCTTGAGGTTCAAATTGCTGCTCTGCCTTGACATCAGACATATTAGTGTTAAAATTCCTCTCAGCAAACTCGCTTGCCACTTCTGCAAAACACTTTCTAACAAGAGGCATGATAATTGGCATTAACAGTTTTCGTGGATCATACCGTCCTAACAGATCAGTTTCTTTTTGTACTCTATCTCTTGAATCCTCTTCTAGTAAATCTTTTGTATGCTTGTCAGCATATATTTCAGAGCCTTTTGAGAAAATAGGAGCTAATGCTTCAATTAATACTGCCAATAACAATAGCGGACCAAGTATAGCTCCACCAACAGTTAATCCATTAGCAATGAAATTTGTTGTAAGTAGATAAACAGAAAAAGCAGCTAAAGGATAGTTGATAAGAAGCTTACTGCCTAGCATGATATAGCTCATTTTACTTATGAATTCATCAGTAGAAATTTCTGAATTTTCATACTTCTTCTTATAATGATTCGCTAATGAACCAATGACTTTATTATCAATGATATTAAATGCTATTATATACCATGAAAAATAGCAACCTATAGTAATTGTAGTTAATATAGTTAAAGGCAGAATACTTATTACTTGTACGAGCAATAGAGCATTTTTGCGCTCTATAAATTTCAATGCTAACTGTTTTTTATCCTCATCTACTAGATCCTTTTTGTTCTGTAGAGGAGAAATATAAGAGCGTAATTGCTCAACATCATCTCTAGCACAATCCCCATAAAGCTTTTTTCTAATTATAGAATTCAATTTTTCGTAATCCCCACCTATAGCTTCTTCACCAATCCCTAGTGTATCGAACAGCTTTTTCCTATAGTGAAACTCTCTTGCCGTTAAACGTCCATCACTTTCAGCGCCAACACTGACTTTAACACAAGGATTTCCTAATTCTAAAGGCTCAATATATTTTTTTAGCTCTTGATAAGCTTTATAAATTCGATCAAATCTATCTTTGTCTCCACCTTTGTCAGGATGATTTACAAGAATTAACTTCTTATGCTGCTTCTTCAAAGTTGCGCTAAGCTCTTCATAATTCTTGTCTACAACTTGCTCAGCTTTTATTTCTAATACTTTAAGCAGGTCAGCGTTATCATAAAACTCCTGACTAGTTAACTTAAAATGTTGATTCATTACTGTGCCTCACATAAATATACCATGCTGTTAGCATACCACATTTTGTATTTTACACAAGCATAAAAATATTCAATGATCATTAAGAGAAAAACCCTTCTTTCCCATCATATAAATACAACTTATCCATTCTCACTACATCAAAGCTATTTTCTTCAAGTTTTATTAGTAGGTTATTTACATCACTATTTGTAATAGCTTGTTTTCCATTATTTGCGATAAACCTGCAGGTTATTTGATCACTTGAAGATTCTGAACTTCCTGGCCAAATTGCAAGACCTTTTGAGTATATTGCTATCATTTGCAAATTACTCGATTCAAATAACCTAACTATTTGATCAAAGTTGCTAGATTTGTTCCAAGCAAGCGTTATGTCGCTACCAACCAATTTTCTAACTTTGTAATCCTGTTCATATTCATTCTGTGTTTTGTTCACTTTACTATCTGCACCGCTACCAATTACAAGCTCAGGTAATATTCCAGGTTTCTTTTCTAGATTATCTATAACGGCTTCTTCAAATTCTTTGGTACCAACTTTTTGTTTACTCCTTTTCTCTTTATATAAATCAGCAGTATGTATTCCATCCTCCAAAGTCTTCAGCCACGCATCATAAATTAGTTTTGCAGTAGCAGCTTGACCTATGTAAATTAGCATATGCACTGCAGCATTTAAAAGTCCTGAAGGATTAGCTATATTTTTTCCTGCAATATCAGGAGCAGAACCATGCACTGCTTCGAACATTGCATATCCATTACCTATATTGCTACTTCCAGCGAGTCCTACAGATCCAGAGGCTTGTGCCACTATGTCTGATAATATATCACCATACAAATTCTCGGTTACTATAACATCGAAATTCTCAGGCTCTGTGGCAACACGTGCCATTCCAATATCAACTATATAATGTTCTGCTTTTACATCTGGGTATTCTGCTGCAATGCGATCAAACGCCGCATGAAAGGTGCCATCAGTCATCTTCATTATGTTGTCTTTAGTTAGGCAAGTTACTTTTTTTCTGTTGTGTTTTTTCGCGTATTCAAAAGCATACCTGCATATTTTCTCTGAACCTGACTTAGTAATAATTTTAGTGCATTGGTAAGAATCACCAGTGAGCCTGTGCTCTATTCCCGTGTAAACGTCCTCTTCATTTTCGCGTATTACCACGATATCAAACTTATCAAATTTATTTTCTATAACAGGATGATACGAAATACACGGCCTGATATTTGCATATAACCCTAAATTCTTCCTCAGTGCAACGTTTAAGCTTTTGTGCCCTTTACCTTGAGGAGTTGTTGTCGGAGATTTGAGTAATATCTTTGTCCTTTCAATTGACTCCCAACCACTTGGAGAGATTCCGTGAGACCATTCCTTACTATAAACACGCTCACCTATTTCAATAATATCTATTGAGATCTTCGCTTCTGCTTCGCGCAATATCGACAGCACCGCTTCCATAATTTCTGGCCCGATACCATCGCCATACGCAACTGTGATTGGTGTTGACATAACTTTCCTAGTGATAAATGATTTAATATTAATTTAAATAATAGAGTGGCACAAGTAGCTAATATTACCCAAGTTAGTATATTTACGGTTATTTAATAACGTATTTTTATATTATATGATGACATTATGAAAATAGGAGGGTGTATGGATACTGAAGTGAGTTATGCAGGGATTACAAAACGCTCTTTAGCAGATGTAATTGACCGCTTTATCATGACAGCAGTAATGTGTCTAATCACTTTTCTTTTTATAATACAACATTATAGTGCTAACAAAGAAGAGGCTTTTGACCCTAACATATACAAACTATTATGCGTGTCCTTTACGGTAATATCCACTTTAGTACTAGAAGCACTATTGATAACAAGATTCAGTGGTACTCCAGGACAATTGCTATGTGGTATTCATATGAAACATGCGAACACATTTAAAAACCGTCACCCTCATGCAAGCAATAATTAGATGTGTTTCTAGAGAAGTTATTCTTACTATGATTTCTCTCTTAACTAGACGCATTTCTGGGTGGTTTGCAATCTTTGACAAACGCAAACAGTTTCTTCATGATAAAATTGCAAGAACAGTAGTAATAGACTATAAATCTAGTTGATATTTTTCTTTAATTATCCGTATTACTGCTTGTAAAGTGACTTTTTTCGTTTCTGTATGAGCTAACATTAACTACCAATATCATACCTGAAGAACCCACCTGGCCATTCTAGAAAATTTAACGCTGAGTACACTTTACTTTTAGCTTCTTCCACAGTGTTTCCTTCTCCTACTATATTTAGTACCCTTCCGCCATCGGAAATCCAATTACCATTTTCATCTAGCTTAGTACCAGCATGAAATACTAGCACTCCAGGAATGTTTTCAATTTTATCTAATCCTTTAATTACCTCTCCTTTTTGATAATCACCAGGATAGCCTTTACTTGCAACGACTACACAAACTGTAGTTTTGTGATTAAACTCCACCATTTTTGTATTTAACTTGCCTTCTGCAACTGACAACATCAACTTTAGCAAATCACAATTTGGATCAAGTCTAGGTAACATAGATTGTATTTCCGGATCCCCAAACCTAACATTATACTCAAGAAGCTTTGGACTATCTTTGCAAATCATTAAACCAGCAAAGAGTACTCCTTTATAGGATGTTCCCATGTTAGTCAGTGCTTGAATTGTAGGATATATTATTTTTTGGATAATTTTTTGCTCCATCTCCTTACTTATAATCGAAGGTGATGAGTATGACCCCATGCCTCCAGTATTTTGTCCCTCGTTATTTTCACCAACTCTCTTATAATCTTCTGCACATCCAAGAGTTACTACTTTCAACCCATCAACAAGAGCAAAAAAACTTACTTCTTCTCCAATTAAAAACTCTTCTATGATTATTTCTTCACCTGACTCACCAAGATTTTTCTCCACTAGCATTGAATCTATTGCTGAAAAAGCCTCATTTTCTGTATGGCATATTATGACACCTTTCCCTGCTGCAATTCCATTTGCTTTAATTACAAGCGGCAATTTTATTTTATTACTACGGACAAAATTTTTAGCTAACCTTTCATCAATAAAACGTTCATACTTGGCGGTCGGTATACCATATTGTTTACATAGTTCCTTCGTAAAAGACTTTGATGCCTCAAGTTTTGCAGCTGCTTGACTTGGAGCAAAAACGTTTATCCCCTCCGCAGTTAAATCATCAGCAAGTCCATTAATTATCGGTTGCTCTGGGCCAATAATTACTAGCTCTATATTTTCTTTCTTGCAAAATTGTGTAACATCCACTGAATCTTGAATATTTATATTCACAAGAACTCCAAAATTCTCCATGGCCGGGCGACCAGGAGTAACATATAACTTAGTCAAGGTAGGAGACTTCTTTAGAGCCCAAAGTAAAGCATGCTCACGCCCACCAGAACCTACAACCAGAACCTTCATCTTTATTTCCTCGCTTTTCTATATGTCAAAATTATTGTTTGCTTATAACAGTATCATTACTCATGTATCTTTGCAACACGTTTGGTATTGTAACTGACCCATCGGAATTTTGATAATTCTCCATTATGGCAACAATTGTTCTTCCTATGGCTAAAGCTGAGCCGTTTAAAGTGTGAACGTATTTTTTTGTTTTTCTGTCAGTTTCTAAGAAGTATTTAGTGTTCATTCTTCTTGCCTGAAACGTACCGCAATTTGAGCAGCTTGATATTTCTCTGTACTTATTTTGCTCAGGTAACCACACCTCTATATCATAAGTCTTTTGTGCAGCAAAGCCCATATCACCACTACAAAGCAGCACTATTCTATACGGTAATTCTAATTTTTTTAATATTTCCTCAGCAGCATTTGTCATGCGTTCAAGCTCATCATTTGACTGGTCTTCAGTTGTGATGCTTACCAACTCCACTTTACCAAATTGGTGTTGCCTTATCATACCTCTTGTATCTCGTCCTGCGCTGCCAGCTTCTTTACGAAAACATTCTGAATATGCAGTAAAACGAATAGGCAGTTCTTTTTCTTCTATTATTTTGTCAGCAACTAAATTTGTTAAAAATACTTCACTTGTAGGAATTAATCTTAACTCATCGGCAGTTAAATATGAATCATCGGAAAATTTTGGTAGCTGACCAACGTTATACATCGCCTCGTTTTTTACCAGGGCTGGGTGGTACACCTCAGTGTAGGCAAATTCATTAACATGTGTTTCCAGCATAAAATTTATTAATGCTCGTCCAAGCTTAGCTAACTGTCCTTTTAATATTGTAAACCTTGATCCAGAAATTTTTGCTGCTTGCTCAAAATCCATCAAGCCTAACCTTTCTCCGAGCTCATAATGAGATTTTGGCATAAAACTAAATTGCCTTTTTTCTCCATATTTTCTGATTTCTACGTTGGAGCTCTCATCTTCACCTGTTGGCACGTTTTGTGCAGGGATATTTGGTAAGTTAGATAAGATATTCATTAAGTTATCTTTCTCCGTTTGCTCTTTTAAGCTGATTGCTTCTATCTCATTTGTGATACTTTTTGACAACTCTATTTGCTTTTCACAGGGATTTTTGTTTATTTTAAGCTTCTTTATTTCCTCTGTGATTTCATTGCGCTGCCTATTTAAATCTTGCAATTTAGTGGTTAATGACCTTTTCTTGTGATCAATTTCTAATACCTCTTTTGCAGTAAACTCTCTTATCCCCCTGCTTTTCATTGCCTTTTCAAATCCTTCATGGTTTTTGCGTATATCTTCTATATCATGCATATATTGTGCTATTACTAACATTATTACTGTACTTCAAAAGCTTTTAATGCTCAATATTTTTACATATAAATGCTAATATTGATTTTACCTTCATAATTTGCTAGAATTGATAAACGTGAAATATAATATGTTAGGCATCATAGAAAGATATAATAAATTTAAAGAGAGTACTCACTTCACCAAACTTAAGGCTGGTGGAAGATTTGCTGTCTATGCTTTTGGTATATATCTGGCAACTACATTTACCATTGGCTGTTTGGGATTAATAATAGGATCTACCTTCTTAACTTTACCACTTGCTATGCTAATTTTTCATCCTATAGCTTGGATTTTGATGGGAATAGTGCTTACAGTGACATACAAAATGGTCGTTGAGCCTTTATTTCACTTGGCAAAGAGTTACATCAATGAAAAAGTAGCTGTAAAGGAAGAAAAGAGTCCAAAAGAGCAAAAATTCACAAGAAGTAAATCACTGGATAGTGGACTAGATACTATATCAAGAAAAACAGATGATTCGGATAAGAGGGTACGTAGAAATTCCTATTCTCCATCTACAGATAGTGGTATTATACCAGGCAGTGAACCTATCTCAAGGAACAATAGTCGTAAAAGTTCAATCGCTTCAGGAGATAGTGGTTTGGGTGGCAAAGAGTTTCATGAAGATTTACAAACTCTTATGCATCAGACAAATAGAGAAAATTACTATTACTGGCTACAAGAACATGATATTTCTCATATTGCAAGAGCTGTATATAACTATTCAGAAAATTCAAGTGGCAATGTACTTTTTTGTATTCCTGGTGATGTGAGTACTTTAAACTCAAAACTGGAAGAGTATAAAATAGAACAAGGGAACACAAAAAAAATCTTTGCCTCGATTATTAATTTAGGAGGAAATCACTGGGTAACACTGATAGTCACATGTAATGGTAACAGACAATTTAGAGCTTATTATTGTGACTCATTTGGTAATAAATTATCAAATGAGGTTGAAGGAAAGGTAAAAGACGATATAAGTCTTGCTAATGAGATTGCTGAGAAGTGTCTAGTACCCTTAAGTAAGGAGGTGGGAAGTTTAATACGGGAAAGAGAAAATAATCCAGATAATGCTAGCCTTAAAGAGAAAAAAGATGATGTTGAAAAAACATTAGGTCATGCAAGAGAAGATAGAAATAAGTTAGTTAGTAAGCCAATTGATACTAGTTATATAGTGGGCATATTGCAGGAAACCTTAGAGATAGGAAATGATAGCATAAAGAGTTCTGCGGTTGATCAGCAAGAAGATGGCTGTAATTGTGGAGTATTTGCTTTAGAAAATGCTCATAGGATTACGGAAATGCTCAACGAGGATAAATCATTTGATGAAATTGACAGAGAGTTATCAAATTACAAGCCTAGGCCAGGACAATTGCACGAGAAGAGAAGAGAGTTCGCAAAAGCACTTATGGAGGACGAAGAGTGGAAAGAAGCTATTGCTGAAGGTGGAATTTTACATGATGCTCTACAGCAGCTTAGTCTTGAAGATAGTAAGAAAGAGGAAACACAACCTGCCACAAGTTCATCTCTGCAAGATGCTATAATAATGGCTTGTAACAGTGTCAAAAATACATTTTTTAGCAACTAGAAAGCCTGTGTCTCTCCAAGTAGGAAATCTAACTATTGATTCTCCAGTTATTTTAGCACCAATGTCTGGAGTGACTGATTATCCGTTTAGAAGTATTGTAAAGAAACTTGGTGCAAGTTTGCTAGTCTCAGAAATGATTGCAAGCAGAGCTATGATCATGCAAACTCGCCAGAGCATGCAAAAAGCAAAAGTCGATGAACTAACCGCTGTACAACTTGCTGGTTGTGAGCCTGATATTATGGCGGAAGCTGCAAAGTTAAATGAGGACATGGGTGCAAAAATCATAGATATAAATTTTGGTTGTCCAGTTAAAAAAGTTGTAAACGGTTACGCAGGATCAGCACTTATGCGTGATGAAAAAAAGGCTGCTGAGATAATAGAAGCTGTAGTCAAGGCAGTGAGTGTGCCAGTTACAGTAAAAATGCGTACTGGATGGAATGACGAAAATCGCAATGCTCCGCGCTTGGCAAAAATTGCAGAAGATTTGGGAGCAAAGATGATTACTGTACATGGAAGGACAAGGGCACAGCTTTATAATGGTCAAGCAGATTGGAAATTCGTTAGAAATGTTAAAGAGCAGGTAAAAATTCCAGTTATAGTAAATGGAGATATTAAGAGTTTGAATGATGTTCAAAGTGCACTTAAAGAATCTGGGGCAGATGGAGTAATGATAGGTCGTGGTGCTTACGGCAAACCTTGGCTGATTAATCAAGCAATAAACTTTTTGAGTGGAAATAAAGTTTCTGAGCCAACAGCCTCAGAGAGATTAAGCATAATACTCAAGCATTGTGACAGTATTCTTGAGTACTATGGAAGCGACACAGGAATAAAGATGGCCCGCAAACATATAGGATGGTACAGTAGCGGGCTTCAAAACTCATCTGAATTTCGTGTAAGAGTAAATAACATGACAGACAGCACAGAGGTGAAAGAAAATATAATTGATTTTTTTAGTTAAAAATAGATTAAACATACTGCCTCATTAGCTATATTCAATTTGACTGATCATAGTGCGATGCCACCACACTCTCTTCTTCATCAGAATGTAGTTGATAACTATTATCACTCAGCAATTTTTCGTCATAAGTCTCAATATCAAAATATTTTTCATATTTATCTATATTTTCACAAAGCGAAAGTGCTTTCACCTTATTCATAACCAGACCCGTACCAGCAGGAATTAATCTTCCTACTATAACATTTTCTTTCAACCCACTTAAAGGATCACTCTTTCCGCAGAATGCTGCTTCTGTAAGTACTTTTGTTGTTTCTTGGAAAGAGGCAGCAGAAATGAAGGAATTAGTTTCAAGGCTTGCTCTAGTAATTCCCTGCAGAATAGGAAGATAATGAGCAGGTCTTTTTCCAGAGTTATTCATAGCATCATTTTCTCTATCAACTTCCAGCCTGTCGATATTTTCTCCAATTAAGTACATAGTATCACCAGGATCGGTAATTTCTACTTTTTGCAGCATTTGCTTTAAGATCACTTCTAAATGCTTGTTATCTATGCGCACACCTTGCAATCTATAAACTTGCTGTATTTCAGAAATCATGTAGTGTGCTAACGCTTCTATCCCAAGCACACGTAGAATATCATGAAGATCAGGGTCACCATCCATCAATAAATCACCTTTACGCACAAAATCACCTTCATTGACTATTACATGCTTACTCCTTGATACTAAATACTCAACTGGAGAAACTTGCTCATCTACAGACTTTATTACTATACTGCGTTTTCCTCTACGATCTTTTTCAGAGAACGTTACATAGCCGTCTATTTCACTAACGATAGCATGCTCTTTAGGACGACGTGCTTCAAATAATTCTATAACCTTGGGCAAACCACCAGTAATATCACGAGTTCTAACTGACTCTCTCGGCGTTCTTGTGATAACATCACCTGCATGAACCTTTTGGCCATCCTGTACATTAAGCACTGCACCAACTGGTATAAAGTAACATGCTTCCACACCACTTGCAAGTGTTATTACTTTTTCATTATCATCAAGCAGTGCAATACGAGGACGTAAATTAGCTACACCAGAATGCAATTTCCAATCTTTTACTACTCTATTTGATATTCCTGTAGATTCATCCATCACTTCAGTGATCGAAATTCCATCTTTTAAATCCTGATAAGATATTGTACCAGTCTTTTCCGTAATAATAGGTAGTGTATACGGATCCCATTCCGCAACTTTATCACCAATTTTTACTAACTTACCCTCATTTACATAAAGTTTAGCACCATAAGGCACACTGTGCTTCAATTTTTCACTACCAAGGCTATCAATTAAGACGACTTCACAGGAACGGCTTATCACAATTTTATTTCCGTTTTTATCTATAATTATATTACTATTGTTTAATTTTATTCTAGCATTAATAGAAGCTATAATATTTGAGGATTCAACACCTCTAGTCATTACCCCACCTATATGGAAAGTGCGCATCGTTAACTGAGTACCTGGCTCTCCAACAGATTGAGCAGCGATAACACCAACTGCTTCACCTATTGAAACAATTTTACCAGTTGCAAGGTCTCTTCCATAACACAAAGAACACACACCAGGACTTATTTCACAAGTTAAAGGCGATCTAATTTTTATAGCATCAAGACCTGCAATGTTGATTTGCTTTACTTTATCTTCATCAATTAATTCCCCTGCTTTTAATAATAACTTTTTGGTTACTGGGTTATACATATCATTTGCAGCTGTTCTACCCAGTACAACACTCTCTAGAGATGCAACTATAGTACTCCCTTCAACTATAGCTCTTACAATAAGGCCATTTTTCGTTTTACAGTCATGTTTTGTAACTATGCAATTTTGAGATACATCAACCAAGCGACGAGTTAAGTATCCAGAGTTTGCAGTTTTAAGTGCAGTATCAGCTAAACCTTTACGCGCACCGTGAGTAGAATTAAAGTATTCAAATACATTCAATCCCTCGCGAAAATTAGAAATTATAGGTGTTTCTATAATTTCACCAGAAGGTTTGGTCATTAACCCTCGCATTCCTGCTAACTGCTTCATCTGGGAAGTAGAACCTCTTGCACCGGAGCTAACCATCATATATATTGAATTGTACTTACTATTTTCATCATACACAGATATCGCTTTTAACATATCATTCGCTATTATATCTGTGCACTTAGACCACTCATCTATAACTTTATTATACCTCTCACTTTTAGTGATTAGCCCGTCTTGATACTGTGCAGAGAATTTCTTAATTTCACCCCTTGTATAATCAACGTGTGTAGCTTTAGTTTCAGGTATGACCATATCGCAACGACTAAAAGAAGTACCAGAAAATGTAGCATACTCAAAGCCAAGTGTCATCAATTTATCAGAAAATACCACTGTAGCACTTTGACCGCAGCTACGATATACTAAATCAACTATACTAGTTATTTCCTTAACTGTTAATACCTGATTTATTAAATCGAAGCTTAGATTCTCATGTTTAGGAAAAATCTGCCATAATATTAAACGTCCAGGAGTTGTACAAATAGTTTTATACTGAATATTTCCATCGCTATTGATGTATTCCATTTTGTACTTTATATGAGAATGAATATGTAGAGTATCGTTGTTTAAGGAATGCTCAACTTCACAAAAAGCACAAAAAAGTGGTAAATCATCCTCCTTAAGTTGCTGTAAAGTTAGGTAGTATATACCCAGCACTATATCTTTGCTAGGAACTATAATCGGTCTTCCATTAGAAGGACTTAAAACGTTATTAATTGACATCATCAACACTCTAGCTTCAAGTTGAGCTTCCAATGAAATTGGCACATGCACTGCCATTTGATCACCATCAAAGTCAGCGTTAAATGCTGTACAAACAAGTGGATGAAGCTGTATTGCTTTACCTTCAATAAGGACTGGCTCAAAAGCCTGAATACCAAGCCTGTGTAGCGTAGGCGCTCTATTTAGCAAAACAGGATGCTCTTTTATTACTTCTTCAAGCATATCCCAGACTTCTGGCTTTTCTGCTCTTATTAATTTGCTAGCAAATTTAATAGTTGGAGCCATAGCATATATTTTAAGCCTTGAGTAAACAAAAGGTTTGAATAACTCAAGAGCCATTCTTTTTGGTAATCCACACTGATTTAGTTTCAAAGTTGGACCAACAACTATTACAGAACGTCCAGAGTAATCTACCCTTTTTCCTAAGAGATTCTGACGGAAACGACCTTGCTTTCCTTTCAGCATATCGCTAATAGACTTTTTATATCCAGTAGCGCCAGCTTTATTTACCAGAGCATTACGACGACTATTATCAAAAAGAGAATCAACTGCCTCTTGTAACATTCTTTTCTCATTACGAATCATAATCTCAGGAGGATTTAAACTTAACAATTTTCTCAATCTATTATTTCTATTAATAATAGTTCTATAATGATGATTTAAATCAGAAACTGCAGGTCGACCACTTTCAAGCGATACCAAGGGACGCAAGTCAGGTGGTAAAATAGGTATAGCTGTAAGTATCATCCACTCAGGTCTGTTTCCAGACTTGATAAAATTTTCAACAATACGTAATCTCTTTATAATTTTCTTTCTTCTCATTTCAGAAGCAACAGACTCTAACTCCTGTCTTAAATTCTTCCTAATTTGATGTAAATCAAGGCGTGTTAGCAATTCTCTTATAGCTTCAACACCTTGCATAGCTATAAAGCTATCGACCCCATAACTATCTTTAGCTTCATTATAAGCTTTCTCACTAATAATTTCACCTTTTTCAAAAGAGGAAACAAGAGGATCTATTACAACATAATTATCACTATATAAAATACTTTCGATATCTCTAAGAGACATATCTAATAATGCTCCAATTCTTGAAGGAAGTGACTTCAAAAACCATATATGAGCAACAGGAGATGCAAGCTCTATATGACCCATTTTTTCTCTTCTTACTTTAGAAGATGTAACTTCTACTCCACATTTTTCGCATATACGGCCCCTATGTCTTCTTTTTTTGTACTTTCCACATAAACATTCATAATCATTGACAGGACCAAAAACTTTAGGACAAAATAATCCACCTTTCTCAACTTTGAATGTACGGTAGTTTGCGGTTGAAACATCCGTTATCTCTCCATAAGACATACGTTTAATACTTTCAGGGCTAGCAATGGAAATGCTAACCTCATTAAAAGATTGCGCGATGTTAGTATGAGATATATCTTCAATTACTATGTCATTTTGCTTCAAATCCACATTAAAACACAAGGAACGCAACTCTTTTATCATGACATTAAAGGATTCAGGAATTCCACATTCAAAGTTACTGTCACCTTTTATTACCGATTCATAAATCTTAACCCTGCCATTAATATCATCAGACTTCACAGTTAACATTTCCTGCAAAGTGTAAGCAGCACCATAGGCTTGCAATGCCCAACATTCCATTTCACCAAAACGCTGACCACCAAAATGAGACTTTCCTCCAAGAGGTTGTTGAGTAACCAAACTATAAGGTCCCACTGAACGCGCATGAATTTTACCATCTACTAAGTGATGCAACTTAAGCATGTACATGTAACCAACTGTAACTTTGCGATCAAACTTCTCACCCGAGCAACCATCATATAATACAACTTGCCCAGAGTTATCCAATCCAGCAAGTTCAAATAGCTTTACTATTTGTTCATCGTTTGGACCTTCAAATACAGGTGCAGTAACAGGAATGCCATTACGCAACTTATACGCAAATTCAATGAGGTGATTATCATTAATATCGCGAATATTATTACAAATAGATAAATTACTGCCACAACTATAAACCTTGATCAGGAAGTGACGTAAACTACTGTGTGCATCTTTACAAGAGTTAAAATAATTTTCTACTAATGTAGTCAATTCATTATTTAATTCATCCTTATTAGGCATATCTAAAATAGAAGCCGTTATTTCATCATCATTAATATCCTCAAATTTTTTATTATCAAGATATACTGCTGCAAATTTTACAAAATCATCATCACTGAGAGATCTAATTGCCTTACAAAAAGCACGTTTGATTTTATTGATCTCATCAAGAATATTGCCTACTTTTTCTCCTAATTTTTTACAAGCCCAACCTACATGCGTTTCCAATATTTGCCCTACATTCATTCGTGAAGGAACGCCAAGAGGGTTAAGAATAATATCAATAGGAGTACCATCTTCTAAATAAGGCATATCTTCTACTGGAACAACTCGAGAAATCACACCTTTATTTCCATGTCTACCAGCCATTTTATCCCCTGGCTGCAAACTATGTTTTACAGCAATAAAAACTTTTACTGACATCGACACACCTTGAGGCAGATCATAACCTTCATGCAATTTTTCTACTTTTCGCTTAAAGTTTGCTATTGCATGTGATACTTTTTCATCAAAATCTTTTTTTAAGCTCTCAACTTGCTTAGAAATAGATTGATTTTTCAATCCTATATCCCACCATCCCTCACGTTCAATAAAATTAATACTTTCTCGATCTTGAGAACCAGAATTAATAAGAATTTTTCTTAATTCATCATAGAAATATTGATTAATAACATTGATTATATGGTCCTGCTCTTTCTCAAAATCATTTACCTCTTTTTGCTTAATAAGAAACGCCCTTTCGTTTTCTTCTTCCCCTCTGCGTGTAAAGACCTGTACATCAATCACTATCCCTTCAATATCTGGAGATGTATATAAAGAGGAATCCACACAATCGAATGACTTTTCGCCAAAAATTGTCATTAACAATTTTGTCTCAGGAGGCAATGAAAGAGAATGCTTAGGTGTAACTTTCCCCACCAAAATATAACCTGGACCAACTCTTGTACCAACCTTCACTATACCACTATCATCCAAGTGATAAAGATTTTCTTCATTAACACCGGGTATAGCACGAGTTATTTTTTCCGACCCTAAAGGAGTGTCATGCACAACACATTCAAATTCTTCTATATGAATAGAAGTAAAGAGATCTTTTTTAACAACTTCACTAGAAATAATGATTGAGTCTTCAAAATTATAACCTTGCCAAGACATAAAAGCGACTAGCAAGTTTTGGCCAAGTGCCAATTCACCGTTATTAATAGCAGGGCCATCAGCTATCACATCACCTTCCTTAACACAATCGCCTACATGCACCAGTGGTTTCTGGTTAATACAAGTATTATGGTTAGAACGCTGAAATTTTCTTAGATGATAAATATCTACATCCAAGTAGTCAATTCCTTCTTTGTCAAAAGCACGTATAACTATAGAGTTACTATCTGAGCTGTCAACTATGCCACCACGTTTTGCTAAAACTACAGCACCAGAGCCAGAAGCTACGAAAGACTCCATACCAGTAGCAACCAAAGGAGCAGTAGGCTTCAATAAAGGTACAGCTTGACGCTGCATATTTGAACCCATTAACGCTCTATTAGCATCATCATTTTCTAAAAATGGAATTAAAGAAGCAGCAACCGATATTACCTGCTTAGGAGATAAATCAATGTAACTTACTTGATTACTATTTACCATTACAAAGGTACCACCATACCTACAGTACAACATATCATCAACAAAGCAGTTGTTTTCATCAAGCTTTGCGCTGGTATCGGCTATATAATATAAACCTTCATCTATAGCAGACAGATACTTGATTTGATCAGTAACAATCTTATTAACTACTTTCCTGTAAGGACTTTCAATGAACCCATATTTATTAATACGAGCGTATATAGCTAAGCTGTTAATTAAGCCTATATTCTGCCCCTCAGGAGTTTCAATAGGGCAAATTCTTCCGTAATGAGTTGGATGAACATCACGCACTTCAAATCCCGCTCTCTCTCTTGTTAAACCACCAGGACCTAACGCCGACAACCTTCTTTTATGTGTTATTTCAGATAATGGATTAGTCTGATCCATAAATTGAGATAATTGGGAAGAATTGAAAAAATCTCTTAAGACATTGGTTAACACTTTTGGGTTTATAAAATCAGATGGAGAGACTTTATCTAAACTAGAAGTAGACATAGAATCAACTACTGCCCGTCCCAATTTTAATAATCCAGTTCTAAATTGATTTTCTATAAACTCTCCAACTGAACGGACTCTTCTATTTGCTAAATGATCAATATCATCTACAGATCCTTGACCATCACGTAACAATACTATTTTTCTTATAATTTCAATAATGTCTTCATGTGTTAAAGTAGTTAAATTTTCCTCATAATTTAACCCAAGGCAAGAGTTAAGTTTTAATCTACCAATGTTAGACAAATCATAATATTCCGGACTGAAGAAAAGATTACGAAAAAACTCCTCTACTATCTTTAAAACGGGAACTTCACCAGGACGCAAAACCTTATATATTTCATATAGAGCGTTCTCATAAGACATATTTTCATCTAAGAAAAGTGTGTTTAATATGTAAGGTCCAACAGAAACATTATCTATGTTCAACACTGATATTTTATCTATAGATAATAATTCAAGCTTTTTTATATCCTCTAATTTTATAGATTCACCAGCAGATAAGATTTTTGTAGAACTAGCACTATCTATTAAATCTTCTGCAAGAAATAAACCACATATAGAATCATAAGGAATTAGATACTCTTTTAACCCGTTATCATATAGATTTTTAGCTAATTTCGAAGTAATACGAACGTTAGCTTTAAGTAACACATTGCCTTCAACATTCTTTAAATCGAAAGGAAGCCTCACTCCCTTGAATTTATCAGGGAAAAAAGGTACTTTCCAACCACTTTTATGTTTTATATACTCTATTTTTTCATAAAATTTATTAAGTATGTCATTATTTGATAAGCCCAAAGCCTTTAATAAAACTGATATTGGCAACTTTCTCTTTCTATCAATACGAAAATACAAATGATCTTTAACATCAAACTCAATATCAAGCCAAGAACCTCTATAAGGAATAACTCTGGCAGAATAGATCAATTTGCCAGAATTGTAAGTTTTTCCCTTATCACTATCAAAAAACACTCCAGGAGATCTATGCATTTGTGAAACGATAACTTTCTCTACGCCATTGATGATGAAAGTACCTTTATCAGTCATCATAGGCAGTTCACAAAAGCGAACCTCCTGCTCTTCAGCAGATTTTATAACAATTGCAAGCTTAGAATGATCATCACCTTCTTTAATCTCTTGATATTTTTCAAGAGAAACACCATCCTGCATAATAACAAGACGTATAGAAGCAATAACCTGAGCAGAAAAAGTTATACCACGTTTTATACATTCAGATTCATTATACTTAAGATCATCTACCCTACAATTCAAAAACTCGATAGTAGCCCTATGCAAAGGATCAGATATTGGAAAAATTGTATGAAAGATAGCTTCAAGTCTTTCATTACTCTCATTATTAGGAGTAAAGGAATTATATGATCCCTTTTGGACTTTAACCAAATCCAACAAAGAATCTTTTAAATCAATCGACCTGGAATAAGAAACTCTAGGAACAAAAGCACTAGAAGGACACATATAAGAAGAATCAACCATTAAAATACCTTCACTAATTAAAAGAGCTATATCAACATAAAATTAATATACTAACATTTTATTCAAGCTCAACTTTAGTTGCTCCTGCTTCAATAAGTTTTTGCTTTATTTTTTCTGCTTCGTCTTTAGAAACATTAGCAGTCAAATCTTTGGGTAAAGACTCAACTAATTCTTTCGCTTCTTTTAAATTCAATGTAGAATTAACTTCTCTAATAGCTTTAATCACTCCTATTTTTTTGCTTGCATCAATCTCTTTGATTACAACTTTATATTCAGCTTTTTCTTGAGCAACAGGAGCATTAGCATTATCACTAATAGGCACCCCAGCACCAACAGCTCCACCAAGAAAAGAACCACTAGGCAACCCTATTTTTTCTTCTAGAACTTTTACAAGTTCAGAAGCTTCTAATAGATTTAAAGATAATATTTTATCAACCAAATCACTTGTTACATTATTCATACTGACCACCTTATTTAACAACAAATTTATTTTTTAGAACTATAGTAATCCAAAACTCTCATAAGCCTCATAGAAGATGAATTAATAGACAATGCTAACCGAGCAGGAATATCATAAGATATTAAACGCATAATTTTAACACGCAATTCATCCAGAGAGGGCAGCTTAGCCAATTTATTAACATCTTCTACTGTCAATAATTCATTTATATAAGCTGCACAAATCACAGACATTTTTTCTTTATTGATGTTAACAAAATCAACTGTTAATTTTGCAGCTTCTACTATACCACTAGAGTATATAATAGCAACAGGACCAGAAAATTTGCCTAATAAATAAGAAAATCTGCCAGCTCTTTCCAAAGCTAAGCAGGCTAGAGTATTTTTAACTACTAACATCCCACCCATTATAGATTTTAGACTATTCCTAAGAATTAATGAACTGCTAACATTCATAGACTTGAAATTTACCAATATTAAGAAATCATTATTTACAAACACATTCATTATGTTTTGTATAAATTCATCCTTATCTTTACGCTTCACAATTTCGCTCCCTTAAATTATATCTTCTACTTTGTTTATTTTATGAGCTTTACCCATAGTTGAATTTAAAAAAACGCTTTTAAAGTAAATTCCTTTTACAGAAGCAGGTTTATTGTCTCTGATTACTTTAAGAAAGGCTTTTAAATTTTCCAGCAAATCATCAATATCAGATTTAATACTTCCTAATTTGCCATGAATAACCCCATTTTTATCTATCCTGAATTTTATTTGACCAGACTTAATGGTTTTAGTAGCTTCTGCAACGTTAGAAGTCACAGTACCAAATTTAGGGTTAGGCATCAGCCCTTTAGCACCCAATACTTTTGCAATAGGAGTGATTTTTGCCATGAAATCAGGAGTAGTGATGCACCAATCAACATTCAATTTTCTACCTTTTTTTATCTCTTCAACTAAATCTTCTCCTCCTGTAATATCAGCACCAGCTTTTTCAGCTTCTAATAAGTGTTTATCTTGAGCAAAAACAGCTACTTTAATATTCTTCCCGATACCTCTAGGCAAAACTACTGTACCACGCACCTGCTCTTCAGATTTACGTGAATCTACACCTAAATTGACTGCGATATCAACTGATTCATTAAATTTTGCTGAAGCAGACTCAACAATCTTCTCCAAACACTGCTTAGAATTATCATTATATGCACTCATTTACCTAACCTTCCACAACTTCTATACCCATAGATTTTGCAGTGCCTATAACCATCTTCACTGCTGAATCTTCATTATCCACTTTCATATCAACCATCTTACACTTTGCCACTTTAATGATAGCAGACATAGATAATTTAGCCACTAATTCTTTACCAGAATTACCAGAACCTTTACTTAATTTAGCTTCCTGCTTAAGCAAATAAGCCACAGGCGGACCGCTGACAGTAAAATCATGAGAGCGATCATCCTTTATGGAAATTCTCACTGTTACTAAATCACCTACTTTATAACTAGCGTTAGCAGCGCTAGTAGCTTTATTAAAAGCTTCACAAAACTTAGGAACAGGTATACCACGCGGGCCAAGTACTGAAGCAATTTTCGGTCCTGGAACTGCTTTCCCAGCTTCCATAAGTAAGCTAATCTTAGCAACTACATTACTCATAATTAATCCTCTATTTTCTCTACTTGAGCCAAATCAAGCTCTATTATTGTTGGCTTACCTAAGATTGATACTTCAACATTAATAATTTTTTTCTCATCATTTACCATATCTACCTTACCAGTAAAATTTTGAAAAAGACCATCATTAATCTTTATTTTTTCACCTTTCTCATAACCATAACTCAACTTTTTCGTTTCTTGAGCATTGTAAAGCGCACTACACATTGAGCGAATCTCATTATCCTCAATCACCTTTGGAACATTACCATTTTTCAAAAATCCATAAACCTTAAGAGATTTTGGTATATTATTAATAAAATTTAATACCTCATCGCATAAATTCATGTATAAAAAGACATAACCAGGAAAGGACTTCCTTCGTTTAGCATTTTTTTTAGATTTTAAATCCATCTCACTTAATTCTTCACAAGGAATAAAAACCCTATTAAAATAATTATTAATATTCAATCTCATAGAATTTTCTAATATATATTGGCGCACTTTCTCTTCATAATTAGAGGCAACTCTTAAAATGTACCACTTATACCTATTAAACTCCTTACGTTTTAAAATTATTTCATCATCTGAAATCATCTCAAAATGACCAAACTCATCACCACAAAACCCAGTCATTTGATTCAAAATATTTTTGCTTTCATCACACAGATGCATACATATATATACCTCACATAACTCTTTTATATCAGATTTTACATCACATACTGTCTGATAAGGAATAAATACCTCCTTAAAGTAAACAGTATTGATTGCCAACTCGCATATATCTTTCTCATACCCATAATCGACTTTAATGATATACCATTTATACTTATATTCCATAAATAATTCCAAATAAAGTCTTAATTATGTAAAGAGACATAAAATCTACGAAACAAAAGAAAATCGAAAAGCATAATATAACAACTATTACAATAAACAGAGATGACAATACCTGCTGTTTTTTTATCCAAGCAATTCTCCTTATTTCTTGCCTTATATCGCAAAAAAAAACATAAAGGTTTTTTAACATTTCTACCATAATATTAATGCAGGAGCGATAGGAATTGAACCTACAACCTCTGGTTTTGGAGACCAGCGCTCTACCAATTGAGCTACACTCCTATAATTCAAAATTTACTCTAAAATTTCCGAAACAACGCCAGAACCAACAGTTCTACCACCTTCTCTTATCGCAAAACGCAATCCTTTATCAATCGCTATCGATACTTGCAACTCCACTTCTATACTTACATTGTCCCCTGGCATTACCATCTCCTTTCCATCTAGCAATTTTATGCTCCCAGTTACATCCGTTGTCCTTAAATAAAACTGTGGCTGATAATTTCCAAAAAATGGTGTATGCCTTCCTCCTTCTTCTTTCTTCAATATATACACTTCCGCATTAAATTTCTTATGCGGGGTTATTGCCCCTGGTTTTGCCAATACTTGCCCTCTCTCCACTTCTTCTCTCTTTGTTCCTCTTAGTAGTATTCCTACATTGAGTCCTGCACTTCCCTTATCCAGCAACTTCTTAAACATCTCAACACCTGTGCATATCGTCTTTTGCGTCGCTTTCAGACCTATTATCTCTATCTCTTCTCCCGTCTTTATCTCTCCCTTCTCTATTCTTCCTGTTACCACTGTTCCTCGCCCTGATATCGAAAATACATCTTCGATTGGCAATAAAAATGGTAAATCCACAGGCCTTGGTGGAACCTCTACATATTTATCTAACTTTTCCATCAATTTGTCTATTGATTTCTTTCCATACTCACTACTATCATCCTCTAATGCTTTTAACGCAGACCCAACTATCACAGGCACTTCATCTCCTGGAAATCCGTACTTACTCAGCAAGTCTCTCACTTCCATTTCCACCAAATCTATCATATCAGCATCAGCAACATCAGCTTTATTTATATATACCACGATATATCCAACACCCACCTGCTTTGCCAGCAATATATGCTCTCTTGTTTGTGGCATCGGCCCATCAACCCCTGACACTACCAATATCGCTGCATCCATCTGTGCTGCACCTACTATCATATTCTTTACATAATCAGCGTGCCCAGGACAATCAACATGCGCATAGTGTCTCTTTTCTGTTTGATATTCAACATGCGCTGTTGCTATTGTTATCCCTCTCTTCCTTTCTTCTGGCGCTTTATCTATTTGATCATATGCTACAAAATTACCATAATGCTTTGTTATCGCCGCTGTTAACGTTGTCTTCCCATGATCCACATGTCCTATCGTTCCCACGTTTATATGCGGCTTTCCAAATGCTTCTACTATCGCTGTCATAATTACTAACCTTTAATTATACTTTAACTTTAACTCATCAACCACATATTGTGGTACTTGTTCATAACAAGAAAAATGCATACTATATTGAGCTCTTCCCTGAGATATAGAACGCAAAACATTTATATAACCAAACATATTTGCAAGAGGAACCGAAGCAGTAATTATTTTGCTATTATTACCTAAATCCAGCATATCAACAACACTGCCTCTTCTACTATTTATATCACCCATAACATCACCCATATATTCTTCAGGAGTAATGATTTCCACTTTCATTATAGGTTCTAGCATTTTTGGACCAGCTTTATTTGCCATTTCCTTAAAAGCACCTTTGGCAGCAAGTTCAAAAGCCAAAGGACTAGAATCAACATCATGAAAAGCACCATCAAGAAGAGTAGCCTTAAAATCAATCAATGGAAAACCAGAAATTATACCACCTTCTTTTATCAACTCTAAGCCATTTTGAACTCCAGGTATATACTCTTTTGGAATAGCACCGCCTACAATTTTGCTCTCAAATTGAAACCCAGATCCAGGCTCAAGAGGCTCAAATTTTATCTTAACTTTAGCAAATTGACCTGCACCACCTGACTGTTTCTTGTGAGTATAATCAATTTCAACAGATTTAGTAATAGTTTCACGATATGCAACTTGAGGTGCACCAATATTAACACTAACATTGAATTCACGCTTCACTCTATCTGCGATAATTTCAAGATGCAACTCACCCATGCCTTTTAATATAGTCTGACCACTTTCTGAATTGACTGACATCCTTAAAGAAGGATCTTCTGCAACTAACCTATTTAAAGCGATGCCCAATTTTTCTTGATCTGCGGTTGTTTTAGGCTCTACAGCAATTTCAATCACAGGCTCAGGAAATTCCATACGCTCCAACAATATGGGACGATCAGAAGAGCATAAAGTATCACCAGTAATTGTTTTCTTTAATCCAACTAAGGCAACTATATCACCAACTTTAGCTTCGTTTATATCTTCTCTGTTATTTGCATGCATAAGCAACATTCTACCAATTCCTTCAGTCTCATTCTTTCCAGCATTTAACACAGCAGATTTAGATTTTAACTTACCGGAATAAATACGAATAAACGTCAAGCTACCTACAAATTTATCTGTCATCACTTTAAATGCAAGAGCAACGAATTTCTCTTTTTCTGAAGGTTTGATCTCAATTTTCTTTTCTGAATCCTTAGGATCAGTTCCAATAATTACATCAACATCAATAGGAGAGGGTAAAAAATCAACTACACCATCTAAAAGTGATTGCACGCCTTTGTTTTTAAAAGCCGACCCACATAATACAGGGACAAATTTTCCCTTAATGGTCCCGCTTCTCACACACTTTTTCAATAAATCAATTGGCAGATCGTTAGATTCAAAGTAAGTATTTATCGCCTCATCATCCATTTCAGCTGCAGCATCTAATAAAAGATTTCGATACTCTTGAGCCTTATCAAGCAAATCAGAAGGAATATCTTCATAAGAAAATTTAGCGCCTAATGTTTCTTCTTGCCATATAATGGCTTTCATAGAAATAAGATCGATTATACCTTTAAAATCTTTCTCACTTCCTATTGGCAACTGAATAACTAAAGATGTTGCGCCAAGCTTCGTTTTTATCATATCGACACATCGATAAAAATTTGCCCCAATTCTATCCATTTTATTAACAAAGCAGATACGAGGAACGCTATATTTATCAGCTTGACGCCAAACTGTCTCAGACTGAGGCTCAACTCCAGCAACTCCATCAAATACAGCAACTGCACCATCCAAAACCCTCAAAGATCTCTCAACTTCAATAGTGAAATCAACATGACCAGGAGTGTCTATTATATTAATCCTATGATCATTCCAAAAACATGTTGTTGCAGCAGAAGTAATTGTAATGCCACGCTCCTTCTCTTGCTCCATCCAATCCATAGAAGCTGCACCATCGTGCACTTCACCAATCCTATTTTGTTTACCAGTATAAAATAAAATACGCTCTGTTGTGGTGGTCTTGCCAGCATCTATATGAGCCATTATCCCTATATTTCTATACCTAGACATTAAAACTTCCATACAACAATCAATCAGCTAATATTAAAAACGAAGATGAGAAAATGCCTTATTAGCTTCAGCCATTTTATACTTTTCTTCACACATCTTAAATGCACTACCACATTTATTATAAGCATCTAATATTTCAGATTGCAAACAATCAACAGTAGTTCTGCCATTCTTTTTTCGAGTAGCAGAAGTTGCTCTATTAATCCATCTTAATGCCAAAGAAATCGCCCTATCTTGCCGAATTTCAACAGGTACTTGATAAGTTGTACCACCAATACGTCGAGAACGCACTTCTATAGAAGGAGTAACATTTTCTACTGCTGTTTCAAAAATTGACAAAGCATCTTTGCCTATTTTCTTTTCAGCTAAAGACAAAGCACTATAAGTAATCTTTTCTGCAATGGATTTTTTACCACATTTCATAATTGTATTAATAAAACGCATAAGCAATATACTACCATAACGAGAATCAGGAACTGTTCTTTTTTTTGATTTATTACTGCGAGCCATAAACTTTAACCAGATTTCTTTACACCATATTTTGAACGAGCTTTCTTTCGATTTTGCACACCACGCAGATCAAGGGCACCTCTTATTATATGATAACGCACACCTGGTAAATCTTTAACCCGCCCACCACGTATTAAAACAACGGAATGCTCTTGTAAATTATGACCTTCGCCAGGTATATAAGCCGTCACTTCACCGTATCCACCAATCTTTACCCTAGCTACCTTACGTAGTGCTGAATTAGGCTTCCTAGGAGTTGTAGTATACACCTTAGTGCAAACACCTCTCCTTTGAGGGTTGCTTTCTCCCAAAGCTGGCACCTTCTTCTTGCGAGTTAACTTTGATCTACCTTTAAATGTTAATTGATTTATCCTAGACATACATTATAAACTCAAAGCCCTAAAAATAACTAAGCCCTAATCATAAAATAATAAACCTCAATAGTCAATATAAAATAAACATTACCACTCTAATAATCTCATCCTAATTGCCTTGAAAACTACTGATAGTCATATGTCAAAGGCGTGTTGGCTTGAATATCAAGAAATTATCACTTACTATGCTTAAATTAATATAGATCTAAAACAAGTATATAGTGTGATGGCTATCAAAGAATATGCAGAGAATACTGCTTATATAAAGAGCTCAAAGCTGCTAATACCAACTCTCATTATTAATGAACCAAATAAGAAGCATTGCAGAGTTGTTTAACCGTGGAAGGGGAAAGAGAGGTAATAAATTTACACAAAGCGCTCTCAAGCAGAACAATTGTATCGTAGATTTTATTGCGCAAAATGTTCTGTTTTATATATAACCAAAACCTCTCAACAGGATTGAGGTCAGGTGAGTATGGTGGTAGGTATATAATTTCGATATTTTTAGGTATCTTTAAACTTTTTGACTTATGCCAACTAGCGCAATCCATCACGAGAAAAGCCTTTCGTATTCCTAAATATTGCGACATCTGTTCAAGGAATATATTTATACAAGCAGTGTTGACGTTTGGTGCAAATAAGCTAAAATTCTCTCCATTTCTGGGATTAACTGCACTATAGAGATAAAAATTTTCCCTACCTAATTTTACCTTAACCTGTGTCCTACTGCCTTTTTTAAACCACCCATGTCCAACTTTTGAATGTGTACCAAACCGTGATTCATCGAAGAAAAATAGCTCTTTTTCAGAATGCATGACAATAGTTTCATTGAGGTTTTTTTTTAAACTCCTCTTGCTTATTTTTATCCTGTCCACTATGAACTGGTCTTGGTGTGATATATGAGAATTTCATTCTTTGCATATTACGATGTATTGTGGATTTGCTGATATTCAAACCAAATCTTTCTTGGATTCTTATTCTCATTTCTCTAATAGTAATATTGGGGTTTTCCTCTATCCACACCTCAATTTGTTCAAGTTGACTTTGGTTCAATATAGTTTTTCTACGGCGTTGAGGTGGAGAAAATAATTTTTCTTCTCTTCCAAATTTTATGTGCTTTATCCATGTAGTAATTGCCTTTCTCGAAATGCAACATATTTTTGCTACAGCTGTTATACTGTGCTTTTTTGCTGCAATTACAGCATTTAGTTTTTTTGCAACATACGCATTATTTCTTACTTTCTTCAGCATCTCTTTTGCTGATTCCACCACTTTTTCATCCAATAATTTTGATCTTAATGCCATCTAAACCTCGCTATTTTACTTACTCCAGTATGGCTTTTTTTCCATTATTGTCTATTCGTTGCTTGTATAGCGGGAATTGGTATTAGAACCTGTTAAGAATCTTGGAAAGATGAGGTAAAATAGGCATAGATTTAAGAAAGAGGTATATCTATGCAAAAAAAATTATCCAAGTGATATAAGTCGAAAGCAATTTGAAAAAATCAGAGCAATTTTAGAAAATAGTAGAAAAAGAACAAAACCAAGAAAACTTGACTTATATCATGTATTTTGTGGAGTGCTATACGTTCTAAAAAGTGGCTGCCAGTGGAGAATGTTGCCAAAGAACTTTCCAAGGTGGGAAAACATATATTACTACTTTCAAACTTGGAATAAAAGAATGGAGAAGAATCAAGTTTACTAGAATTGGTCTTAAAAAAAATTAGTTGGAGAGAACAATGGTCGAAAAGAGAAAACCAGTTTCTGTATAATTGATGCCCAAAGTGTTAAAAATAAAGATACCGCTGAAAGTAAAGGCTATGATGCAGGTAAAAAGATTTCAGGCATAAAACGCCATGTTGCAGTTGATACGCAGGGTTTACCACATGCAATTTATGTAACAACAGCAGACACAACTGATCGTAGCAGTGCTATGAAAATTGTAAGTTAAAAATGTGATATAAAAGAGATAAGAGGGAAAGATAACCCTACTCACTATAGGAATAGGGCTATCACGGGCGTGTGCGACCGAATGAAAGTTGGTATTACAACCGTAGCCATCAAGGTAAACTAGCCCCATCTCTCGATACGTTTGAATAGTTGCATGGGACATATGTATGCACCCGTTTACAATCTTAAATTAATTAAACTATCGAGGTTATTTATTATGATTACATCTTATCAAAATTTCATTGGCATTGATATCGGAAAATTTAAAAATGTTGCTGCAGCTTATAACCAAAGGAGCGCTATCAAGTTTGACAATGATGCTACTGGTTGGCAACAGTTGTTTCAAAAATTTTCAGATATCCTACCTAATTCTCTAGTAACTTTAGAAAACACTGGAAAATATGAGCTTGGCTTAGCACATTTTCTTGTTGATAAGAATGTTGCTGTACATCGAGCTAATACTCGTAAAGTAAAAAGTTTTATCATATCACATGGAACTTTAGCAAAGACAGATCAATCAGATGCAAGAGCCCTTGCTCAATATGGTTTTGAACGCTATAGTGCTCTATCTCTATTTGTGCCTATGTCAAAAGAACAAACCGCCTTATACCAATTCCCGCTATACAAGCAACGAATAGACAATAATGGAAAAAAAGCCATACTGGAGTAAGTAAAATAGCGAGGTTTAGATGGCATTAAGATCAAAATTATTGGATGAAAAAGTGGTGGAATCAGCAAAAGAGATGCTGAAGAAAGTAAGAAATAATGCGTATGTTGCAAAAAAACTAAATGCTGTAATTGCAGCAAAAAAGCACAGTATAACAGCTGTAGCAAAAATATGTTGCATTTCGAGAAAGGCAATTACTACATGGATAAAGCACATAAAATTTGGAAGAGAAGAAAAATTATTTTCTCCACCTCAATGCCGTAGAAAAACTATATTGAACCAAAGTCAACTTGAACAAATTGAGGTGTGGATAGAGGAAAACCCCAATATTACTATTAGAGAAATGAGAATAAGAATCCAAGAAAGATTTGGTTTGAATATCAGCAAATCCACAATACATCGTAATATGCAAAGAATGAAATTCTCATATATCACACCAAGACCAGTTCATAGTGGACAGGATAAAAATAAGCAAGAGGAGTTTAAAAAAAAACCTCAATGAAACTATTGTCATGCATTCTGAAAAAGAGCTATTTTTCTTCGATGAATCACGGTTTGGTACACATTCAAAAGTTGGACATGGGTGGTTTAAAAAAGGCAGTAGGACACAGGTTAAGGTAAAATTAGGTAGGGAAAATTTTTATCTCTATAGTGCAGTTAATCCCAGAAATGGAGAGAATTTTAGCTTATTTGCACCAAACGTCAACACTGCTTGTATAAATATATTCCTTGAACAGATGTCGCAATATTTAGGAATACGAAAGGCTTTTCTCGTGATGGATTGCGCTAGTTGGCATAAGTCAAAAAGTTTAAAGATACCTAAAAATATCGAAATTATATACCTACCACCATACTCACCTGACCTCAATCCTGTTGAGAGGTTTTGGTTATATATAAAACAGAACATTTTGCGCAATAAAATCTACGATACAATTGTTCTGCTTGAGAGCGCTTTGTGTAAATTTATTACCTCTCTTTCCCCTTCCACGGTTAAACAACTCTGCAATGCTTCTTATTTGGTTCATTAATAATGAGAGTTGGTATTAGTTGCACTCTGTCAACGTCGTGATGACATTACACAAATGAGAACTCAAGAGAAATGTAGGCTTGCAGCACCTGAAAACGACTATATAAAGGAAAGTTGCCAAAAAACAATAGACTTTTTTACCAGTCAGATAAATGAGTTCAACGATGCCATACAAAGAATTATTGATAAAAATCCAGAGTTACAAAAGCGTCAAAAGATCTTGAGAACAGTGCCAGGAATAGGTCTCAAGTTATCACAAGTTTTTGTGTGTCTAATGCCAGAACTTGGCCACCTAAACAAAAAAGAAGTTGCAAGTCTTGCTGGAGTTGCTCCACATCCAAAAGAAAGCGGTAAAACTATTGGTTACCGAAGGATAACAGGTGGTAGAAGCAATGTTCGTGCAAAGCTTTTCACAGCTGCTATGGCTGCTGCAAGATCTAAATCTGCACTTGGTGCTTTTTATTCTGATCTTATTGGTAGAGGTAAAAAGAAGATGGTAGCTATAACAGCTCTAATGCGAAAAATCATAGTAATTGCCAATGCAAGACTTAAAGAAGCAATTAATATGAAATAAAAAAATCTGTATAGAAAATAGGTTAACGAATATGTGCGTCTACACACATTTAAAGCACATATTCGTTAACCATAAAATCTAAGCAGTGCTTGCTGTTTGATATAAATTTCTTTCTGTATAAACTAGGGTTTTTGTTGCCAAAATACATTTTTCAATTGAATAAAAATACAAAATTATCAACAAATGAGACTAAATTCAAAAAATTTTAAAAAACATAGTTGATGGTTGAAAGTGCGCAAGAAAATCTCTCTGAGGTCAAAAATGTACTTGTTGATGCAGGTTACACGGGAGAAAAATTTGCAACTCAAATAAAAGATATTATCGGTGCAACTGTTGAGGTTATAAAGCGCAGTGAGTTACATTCTTTTGTTGTGCTGCCAAAGAGATGGGTTGTCGAACGCTCTTTCGCCTGGTTGGAGAAGTGTAGACGACTTTGGAAAAATTGCGAGCGTAAACTTAATACTAGCCTACAGATGATTGTTCTCTCCTTTTACGAAGATTTTAAACAGGTTCTTAAACTTGACATTGGGATTTAGTGCAGCTACCCTAAATTCAAAACTCTATACTCAATTTTGCTGTTCTTACATACAAGGAACACGTTTTTAGAATAATGAAAACAATCAGCGCTTTAATTAAAGAAGGGTCAAAGCTACTATCGTCGCATAGAATTGAATCACCACATTTGGATTGTGAAATCATCATGCAGCGCGTACTTGGAGTAGAAAGATCATTCATAATCATGAATCACACCAATCAAGTACTAAGAAACAAAGAACTTCTATTCTGGAAATTAACAAAAAAAAGAGTAGAAAGATATCCAATATCGCAAATAGTAGGTAATCGTGAATTCTGGAGTAAAAATTTTATAGTTAACCAACATGTTCTAGATCCAAGGCCAGATAGTGAGACAGTAATTTCAACAGTGTTAAAATATTACCAAAATAAGAAGCAAAAAATAAAAATTGCAGATTTTGGCACAGGCACAGGCTGTTTGTTGATCTCCGTACTTAGTGAGTATGAATATGCTATTGGAATTGGTTTTGAAAAAAGCCTGGAAGCATACAAAATTACCTGCCAGAACACAAAGAAACATAATCTTCTCAGTAGAGCTAAAATATTTCCAAATTCGTGGACAGAATGCAGAGATTTATTTGATCTCATAATAAGCAATCCTCCATATATTAAAAGAAGTAAGTTAAAAGGTCTGCAAGCTGAAGTGCAAAAAGAGCCAAGAATTGCTCTTGATGGCGGTATCGATGGATTGAGCTGTTACTTGAGTATTTTTCCAATATTGAAAAAGTGCCTTAAAAAAGATGGGTTTGCGATACTGGAAATAGGCGAAGATCAAAGCAATATTGACAAAATAATACCCTCATATGGACTGGCTTTTCAGGAATACGTATACGACTTGGCTGGAATGAAAAGATGCATTGTTATAAAGCAAGATAAAAAATATGACTAGTAGAATGCTGGTTGCTTAAACTCTTGGAAAATGACAAAGTCTTTCTGACTAAACGTCCAATTCTTTGCCGCATTGTACAATTAAACCGCTCTATATAGATCAGAGTGTTTATAAACTTCAAGTATTGCTGGAAAATTTGTAGTATTAAGAGTCTAGCTTATCAGAAATAAAATTGCTATATGCTTGTGGTATACTTTGAAATAGTTTAGCTGCATCTTCACTGCCTCAACATGTAAGCCAATTATCTGTCTGGTTCATTGAACCTGCTGTAAGAGAGAGGGAATGGTTATATAACAGGGAGGTATAGCAAGAGAATAGAGAGGGAAGATGAGCTTAAATTACCATAATCTAAAAGAACATCCGAGAAATTTTCGAGATGTAACAGGTTTGACAATAGAAGAATTCGAAAAGGTTGTAGAAAAAGTGCGCCCAGAGTGGGAAAAAGTTCAAAAACAGAAGAAATGCCATGGAAGAACGTCAAGATTGCCTGTATTGGAAGACAAAATACTCTGTAGTTATGGGAACGTTCAAAAAAGTGTGTCAAACCGAAAAAAAAGTAATAAATTGATATAAAAAATGGAGGTTTGATATGAGTCAAGCAAATAGAACTACTGGTTTGGTAGATTATAAAGAATTAGAAACAAATATCCTGTCATCTATACGAGAAGGAAGACCATTGACAGGAAGAGATGGAGCATTAACACCGTTTATAAAAAGGTTGCTAGAGGCAAGTCTGGAAGGTGAAATAGAAAGCTACATGTCAGCTGAAAGTGAAGAAAATAACCGAAGAAATGGGAGAAACGCAAAAACTTTACGCACGAGTGCAGGCTCATTTGAGCTGCTAATACCAACTCTCATTATTAATGAACCAAATAAGAAGCATTGCAGAGTTGTTTAACCGTGGAAGGGGAAAGAGAGGTAATAAATTTACACAAAGCGCTCTCAAGCAGAACAATTGTATCGTAGATTTTATTGCGCAAAATGTTCTGTTTTATATATAACCAAAACCTCTCAACAGGATTGAGGTCAGGTGAGTATGGTGGTAGGTATATAATTTCGATATTTTTAGGTATCTTTAAACTTTTTGACTTATGCCAACTAGCGCAATCCATCACGAGAAAAGCCTTTCGTATTCCTAAATATTGCGACATCTGTTCAAGGAATATATTTATACAAGCAGTGTTGACGTTTGGTGCGAATAAGCTAAAATTCTCTCCATTTCTGGGATTAACTGCACTATAGAGATAAAAATTTTCCCTACCTAATTTTACCTTAACCTGTGTCCTACTGCCTTTTTTAAACCACCCATGTCCAACTTTTGAATGTGTACCAAACCGTGATTCATCGAAGAAAAATAGCTCTTTTTCAGAATGCATGACAATAGTTTCATTGAGGTTTTTTTTTAAACTCCTCTTGCTTATTTTTATCCTGTCCACTATGAACTGGTCTTGGTGTGATATATGAGAATTTCATTCTTTGCATATTACGATGTATTGTGGATTTGCTGATATTCAAACCAAATCTTTCTTGGATTCTTATTCTCATTTCTCTAATAGTAATATTGGGGTTTTCCTCTATCCACACCTCAATTTGTTCAAGTTGACTTTGGTTCAATATAGTTTTTCTACGGCGTTGAGGTGGAGAAAATAATTTTTCTTCTCTTCCAAATTTTATGTGCTTTATCCATGTAGTAATTGCCTTTCTCGAAATGCAACATATTTTTGCTACAGCTGTTATACTGTGCTTTTTTGCTGCAATTACAGCATTTAGTTTTTTTGCAACATACGCATTATTTCTTACTTTCTTCAGCATCTCTTTTGCTGATTCCACCACTTTTTCATCCAATAATTTTGATCTTAATGCCATCTAAACCTCGCTATTTTACTTACTCCAGTATGGCTTTTTTTCCATTATTGTCTATTCGTTGCTTGTATAGCGGGAATTGGTATAACACCAAGAGATAGGGAGGGAAGCTTTGAACCACAAATAGTCAAAAAAAGGCAAACAAGCCTACATCCAGAACTTGAAGCAAAGGTCTTAAGCACATATGCCAGTGGCATGGGATACAGAGATATAGCTTCACATGTTGAGGAAATATATGACCACAAAATATCAGCAGCAGAGATATCTAGTATTACCGATAAACTGCTACCAGTAATCAATGAATGGCGCAGCCGCCCACTGCAATCAGTGTATCCAATAGTATTTATGGATGGCATGTTTTTTAAGGTCAAGGAGGACGGACATTGCATAAGTAAATGTATGTATAATATATTGGGCATAAATCAAAATGGCAGAAAAGAAGTATTAGGTTTTTATTTGGCTGAAAGTGAAGGAGCTAACTTCTGGTTGGGAGTACTAAATGACCTCAAAGAAAGAGGAGTAGAAGATATTCTAATTGCCTGTATTGATGGGCTAAAAAGCTTTCCTACCGCTATAAATAGTGTATTTCCTAAAGCAGAAGTACAGCTATGCATAGTGCATCAGATAAGGAATTGGGAACGTTCAAAAAAGTGTGTCAAACCGCATTTTCAATTCAACTCAATTTTTAACCTGCCAGGAAAAAAGATATCAAGTTGAGACATAGTTAAAGCCCAGTTAGGCAAAGCAGTAATCCACTTTTGCTCTACCTTTTTTATAGCACAATATACCTGTTTGTACAAGGCATTTGTACTGGTAAATGAACCTTTAGTTTTAGTAAATTTTCTGATCTGTCTATGCAACCCCTCAATTGGATTGGTGGTGTAAATCATCTTCCTAACTGGCCCAGAATACTTAAAATAACTAGATAAATTTTCCCAATTGTTTTGCCACGATTTTGTAACTAAGGGATATTTTTCACTCCATTTTTCTTCCAGCTCAAGCAAATAATTCTCAGCGATTTCTTTACTTGAAGCACGATATATTTTTTTCAAATCATTCATGAAAACTTTTACATCTTTGCTAGATACATATTTCAGTGAATTCCTTATCTGATGCACTATACATAGCTGTACTTCTGCTTTAGGAAATACACTATTTATAGCTGTAGGAAAGCTTTTTAGTCCATCAATGCAGGCAATTAAAATATCTTCTACTCCTCTTTCTTTGAGGTCATTTAGAACTCCCAACCAGAAGTTAGCTCCCTCACTTTCAGCCAAATAAAAACCTAATACTTCTTTTCTGCCATTTTGATTTATACCCAATATATTATACATGCATTTACTTACGCAATGTCCGTCCTCCTTGACCTTAAAAAACATGCCATCCATGAACACTATTGGATACACTGATTGCAGTGGACGGCTGCGCCATTCATTGATTATTGGTAGCAATTTATCAGTAATACTGGATATCTCTGCTGCTGATATTTTATGGTCATATATTTCCTCAACGTGTGAAGCTATGTCTCTGTATCCCATGCCACTGGCGTATGTACTTAAGACCTTTGCTTCAAGTTCTGGATGTAGGCTCGTTTGCCTTTTTTTGACTATTTGCGGTTCAAAGTTTCCCTCCCTATCTCTTGGTGTTAGCAGCTCAAATGAACCTGCACTCGTGCGTAAAGTTTTTGCATTTCTCCCATTTCTTCGGTTATTTTCTTCACTTTTAGCTGACATGTGGCTTTCTATTTCACCTTCCAGACTTGCCTCTAGCAACCTTTTTATAAACGGTGTTAATGCTCCATCTCTTCCTGTCAATGGTCTTCCTTCTCGTATAGATGACAGGATATTTGTTTCTAATTCTTTATAATCTACCAACCCATTAGTTCTATTTGCTTGACTCATATCAAACCTCCATTTTTTATATCAATTTATTACTTTTTTTTCGGTTTGACACACTTTTTTGAACGTTCCCAAGGAAATTCACTGAAGTATGTATCTAGCAAAGATGTAAAAGTTTTCATAAATGATTTGAAAAAAATATATCGTGCTTCAAGTAAAGAGATTGCTGAGAATTATTTGCTTGAGCTGGAAGAAAAATGGAGTGAAAAATATCCCTTGGTTACAAAATCATGGCAAAACAATTGGGAAAATTTGTCTGGTTATTTTAAGTATTCTGGACCAGTTAGGAAGCTGATTTACACCACCAATCCAATTGAGGGATTGCATAGACAAATTAGGAAATTTACTAAAACTAAGGGCTCATTTACTAATACAAATGCCTTGTACAAAAGGTATATTGTGCTATAAAAAAGGTAGAGCAAAAGTGGACTACAGCTTTGCCTAATTGGGCATTAACTATGTCTCAGCTTGACATTTTCTTTCCCAACAGACTGAAAATTGAGTTGAACTAAAAATGCGGCTTGACACAGTTTATTTAACACTCCCGAAAAATGAGCAAATTTATTGAACTCAAAGTTGATATTCTTGTTTTTCTATATTTATCTTTTAAGGAGAATTTTGACCAGGTTGAGATGAGTTTTTTGAGGAAAATTTGCACTTTACTGACTACACAATTTAATGTTAAGAATAGCTCTCTAACTCGCCTTTTAAGCTCAATAAATTCCTTTGTTAGACTAACCCTTTTTTAGTTCTGTACAACCCATGAAACATAAGAATCGCACACAATTTAGCATATAATTCACATAATACCCTATATGGCTTTCCTTTTAGTTTATCAAGTCCTATATGGCTCTTATATAATTTAAATAATTTGCCATCTTACTCGGTAAATTGTTAACAGCACTAATTTTACTTCTTGGAACATTAGTTTTGACCAATCCAATAACTTTTGATTCCTTTTAGAAGATCATGTGATTTTGCTAATCTATTAGCCTTCCTTCTCCTTGCCATATTCAGTTAGCTTTTATTCTTACTCTAATCTTTGCTTCTTTTCCTAATAATACCTCAGTTTCTAAAAATAGCTTACCCTCTAAACATTTCAGTAACTCCATTTTTTGATTTGTTTCTATATCATATATATTGGTATCAACGACTAATAAAATAAGCTCCTGTTTCGTTAATCTGTTTAAAAGAACTTGGCACAAAATAACCAAGATCAGATATTAGCAAATCGTTACTTGATATATTACTCAAATGTTCCCTATATCCTTCTTATTCCCTCCGTTATGTTTAATTGATCGAATGTCTGATTTAAGTAGTCGAAAGCTAATTGCAACTTTATCCCAGACTTGGTATCACTTTCATAGCCGCTGTAGCTGGTACCATATCCTTTATACATATTCTTCATACTGTTAGGTAGAGCTACTGTCCAGTAATTTTACGCTATTAAATAGCTGTAGGATTTTGCAATCAACTTGCAAGATATTTTTAAATAGAACTATAGATTCATTATACATCCTTTTCATAAATTCCACTGCCTCTTCAGTAAACCTAAAATCTAGACCCTGTTTTGTTATTACTACAGATGCTTCGTTTAATAATTGGCACATTGTATCTATGCTGCAGTTTGCAACTCCTATATTACCCCAAATTATAGCTTTTATGAATGATGAACTACTCAATTTTCTCTTCCTTTTCTGTTTTAATTATTTGCTCTCTCATTGAAAAATTTGTTGAGGTAATTTGATAAGCAAGTTATTTTATTCATCATTAGTTCTCTCACTAAAATATATCCGAGAGAACTTATACCTTGTTATCCTATCTTCTTCATACCTTTATTTCCTTAACTTGACGCGTATGCTTTATTTAACACTCCCTCTTTTTTTGTTCAATTGAGAGAGTTGTGCGTTTTGTAGAGCATGTTTGGTTCTAGGCTTCTCTATAGCTATTCCACGATTTTCTTCTATGCTTTTTTGTTCTGTGTAATCCTTAACTTCTTGAATAAAATCTTCAAGCCACTTCTCACTACCTATCTTGGCATGTCGTTGTTGCTCACCTTTAAGAAGTTTTATTACATCTGCATCTTGATTTTCAGGAGCTCTTTGATTTTTAAGCCACAAGTCACGAATATCAGGAGAAGCGTTTTTCAAATGAGCTTCAAAGGTTGCTTTTTTGTCTTTTATACTTTCTTCTTGTTGATCTTGATGGAATTTAAACCAGAAATCGCGAATATCAGGAGAAGCTTTATCCCAAAGAAGTTTACTAATTTCTTTTATATTTCTCAGATCTTCTTGTTTCAATCTTTTACCATCACCTATATATCGTTTATTAAGACCAACTTGTAAAGGATAAAGTAAAAGGGTAGTTTTGCTCTGTGAATGTATAGGTCTATTTAAAATCATTGCTAGATTTGTATCGCAATCTTCTAATACTGCTTTAACTTTTTTAACATCTAAATAATCTATTGCTTGACGTAATTTGTGATGAAGATCACTCATTCTCTTTAAGTTTTTCACTTTTTGCATATGCGAATCATCACTTACTTTCGCTTCTTGCATAGCTAAACCACTTGGAATACTCTCAATTTTTTGCTTCATTTTCTTTGTATATTGGTTAATTTCCTTTTGGTTTTTTTGGAATGTAATAAACTGTAAAGTGGTACAATGGTTAGGCAAATCCTCTTGAAACTTTTCTTGTATATCGCTAGGCAGTTTGCTTTTCAAAACTTCTTGTATATCGCTATCGTGATTACTTTCTATACTCTCAAAGTTGCCTTGTATAGCTTCACTAATTAATGAATCTCGAATTTCTTTTTGTCTGCCAGTTAATAACATACCTTACCTCTATCTCTTATGGCAAATTTAGCGCTATGATTATACGTATTTATAATCAAGTCAAGAGAAAAATTAGCAAAGCGGTTGAAGTTTTAATAACATATAGCTTTCACAGTACTGTCTATGGAAAGTCTGCAAGTTTTACGTTTAATTGCGTTTATTGTGGGAATTTTTCTATTGTTGTTTGGCGTAGCAATGCTTATTCCTGCTATTACTAATAATTATCTAGGTTACGAATGGAAAAATTTTCTGGTTGGATTTATAGTTACCTGCACATTTAGTGCAATTTTTATTTTATTGGGTAAACTAAGTAAGTTACATGGAATGCCGGCAATTTTTGCGATTACCAGCTGTACCTGGATTGCATTATCTCTATCTGCAGCTATTCCATTTTATCTTGATAATCTAAGCTACATCGATGCATTATTTGAAGCAGTATCTGGCATTACGACCACAGGAGCAACTGTGTTTGGCGATATTGAAAAACAATCTCCAGGAATACTGCTATGGAGAGCAATGCTGCACGGTATAGGGGGTTTTGGAGTAATTACTATAGGAATTGCAGTTTTCCCCATATTTAAAGTTTTGAGCTTAAATAATTTACTCTATTCTGAGTACTCAGATGCTCTTAAAAGAAAGTTACCACATACGCGAAGCGTAGTAATACATATTGCAGAAATATATTATGGCCTAATTTTATTGTGCATATTTTCGTACTATCTAGCTGGCATGCCATTATTTGACGCAGTATGTCACGGAATGTCCGCTGTATCAACTGGTGGATTTGCTAACTATAACGATTCTATAGGCTACTACAATAACCCTATATTGGAGGTCATAACAATTATCTTTATGATTTTAGGCTCTTTACCTTTTCTGAGCTATTTAAAAATTATAAGACGATTAGACGTTTGTTATGATGAACAGTTCTCTTACTTTATTAAGATAGTTGTTATCTCATCTTTGCTTGCTTGTTTTTGGTTATATAAAAATTTTGACTTAGGAGTATTTTTATCATTTAGGTACAGCACATTCACCATTACCTCCTTTATCACATCAACTGGCTATGTAATGTGCAACTACTTGAATTGGAGCTTTATTTCAGTCTTAGCTTTCTTTTTAGCCTTTATTGGTGGATGTGGTGGTTCTGCTAGTGGTGGAATCAAAATCTTCCGTTTAGTCATTTTTCTAAAGTCTATAAGGAATTACTTTAGCTCTTTATTAAATCTAAGTGAAAGCGATAGAGTAAAACTCAATGGTAAAATACTGGAAAATGATGAAGTTCAATCCGTCTTTACGTTTTTTGCGATTTACATGTTAACGTTCGCTATATCATCAATAGTGATGTCTTACTTGAGCAATGCGGACTTTATAACTAGCATCAGCTCTGTTTCTGCAATGCTTACAAATTCTGGCCCAGGGTTTAGTAACCTAATAGGTCCTTCAGGTAATTATTCCTCCTTTAGTGGTGGAGTAAAGCTATTTCTATCGTTTTTGATGCTGCTTGGCAGGCTTGAAATATTGCCAATTTATTTTTGTATAGGTAGTTTATACTGGAAACTTTGCCATTCCAGAGTGTAACGCTAATTCAGGTTTACATTTAAATTCCATTACATATTATTATAAGTATTACAAAACTTTAAAGGACAATTATGGCAGTTATGCCAGACAAATGGATAAGGGAAAAGGCTGAAAACTCTAGAATGATAGAGCCTTTTGTGAATCATAAAAGCAGTAAGGGTGTTGTATCTTTCGGATTATCATCTTATGGCTATGATGCAAGAGTTAGTAATAAGTTTAAGATTTTTACTAATGTTAATTCAGCTATTGTAGACCCCAAGAATTTTTCTGAGAATAGTTTCATAGATAAGGAAACAGATGTATGTATAATCCCACCAAATAGTTTTGTACTTGCCAGCACGGTGGAATATTTTCGTATACCAAGGAATGTACTGGTAATTTGTGTTGGTAAATCAACTTATGCAAGATGTGGTATTATAGTAAACGTCACACCTTTAGAGCCTGGATGGGAAGGTCACGTCACACTTGAATTCTCTAACACTACTCCACTTCCTGCAAAAATTTACGCTAATGAAGGAGCATGCCAATTTGTGTTTTTAAGCGGCGAAAGTGAATGCGAGAAATCATATGATGATATGAAAGGAAAATATATGAATCAGCATGGTATCACTTTGCCGCTGGTGAAATAATCTGTAATTGCGGTAAATTTTTGATCATTGGCAGCCACTTCTCCACACTGCTTCCATACATATTCTCAACTTCTCCTCGCTTTTACTGTGTATTCCTTTTGTGCTCTTTAAAACGGTAACTTCTCTATATTTATTGTCATTAGGCTAAGTTACCGCTTTTTCCCATTTTTATACTTCTTGACCTTGATTAATTTGACCTGCTAACATTTTGTTTACAGGGCCTGCTATTAACTCTGCACAATTTATTCTCATGGCAAAAACTTCTTCTATACTTTTTTTCGGCAAGGTCAGTAATGGATAACAACAAATAGTCCTAATTTTAATTTGTTTTAAGTTTAAAGTCTTTCGTTAGGTTTGCAGAATACATTTCCTTATTATCTTGGTTATAGAAAGTAAATTTGTGATCGTCTAAACCTAATATTGCAAAGCCAAAGCCGAAAAAGTTTCTAACTTCGTGTGCTAAGTAATTTCTACTATTTGGATAGTTAAATTCTACGTTTTGATAAACAGGTTCCTGATCTTGAGCGTGTAATAATGCACTGCCGTTTCCAACTATAATCTGATCTGGAACATTATCCATTAATAAAATCTGGGCTATGTGAATGTGGCCAGAAACTATGGTAGTAACATTGCTTGGAAATTTATCTCCAAAAGCTTCAATTTGTGTAAGATTACCATGGCTTTTTAATGTCAAAAATTCTTTTTTTGGAGATCTCCAAAGTGGTTTATGAGTCAAAAACCACGTGGGCTTATCTTGTATCAATTTATCAAACTGCCTCTCAAAAGCATCAACTGTGCTTTGGGTTGTAAAAATTTCCTCACCGGATGAAGAGTCGAAGATAAAAAACTTCATCGGCCCAGCATCTAAGAACCAACTGGAAATAAGATCTTCACATTTTTGAGGGAAAAAGGGATATGAATCTAAATATCTGAACCATCCTTCATAAGCTCTATTACAACTCTCATGATTTCCACGAACAAAAAGAAAAGGAGATTGTGTTAAAATATCTTTTGCAGGCTCAAACCAATCAGCGTACCAAGCTTCTTTGCTATATCCATAAATATCGCCGCACTTTTTTGTGTTTCTACATTTTGTTTGTCTATAATGATAATCACCAACATGGATAATTAAATCTGGTTTATGAAAAGCGATTGAATCTAAATTTTTTTTCAAAGGCCAGCTATCTACAGAATTACATTCTTGCTGAAATAACATATTTATTCTACATCCTGTATCGCCAATGAAGGCAATTTTGCTGATCTTTTCCGCTAATACGGGAACTTTTATATTGTCAATACTAATGTTTTGAGCATTTGTTTCTACTATCAGTTCACAAACTGTTTCGGTATTGTTAATTGAGCTGCGATTTAGCATTTCTACTTCCTTATTATCGACGTAAGCAATGGGACACATGTTATTGTCTATAATCGCACGTATGCTTAATTTATTTTCTGGAATGATTTGAGACCATGTGTACAATATTTGTGCATGAGTGGAGTGAAAGCTAATTGTAAGAGATAGAATTAAAAAAATGAAGATATTAGCTACTTTCATTTGTATAAAGACCTAAATTAAGAATTAGTAGTAAGATTATCTTAAATGATTAAAGTTTGTAACCATAAAATTCATAGTTAAATTATACAGGCATTTCCTAAATTATCCTAGTATCAGATTGACACTTTAGATGAAAAACCCTAAAATGATTAAGTAATTTAAGGTAATTATATAAAAACTAGAATAAAGTGCGGTCGTGGTGGAATTGGTAGACACGCAGCGTTGAGGTCGCTGTGGCTCACAAAGCCTTGGAAGTTCAAGTCTTCTCGACCGCACCAAGTTGTTTGGTGTAGGTGAAATGTTTATAGAAAATCAAAGTAGAAATAAAGTAGAAAGGGCCATCAGTGAAGTCAGGCGTGGTCTTCCAATTTTAATATATGATGATGAAAATAACTATCTATTGCTTGCTGCTGCTGAAACTTTAGAAAAAAATTTATTTAGTCAATATAAGCTTATATCAGGTAATGTGTATGTTACTTTGACTGCAAGTAAGGTAAAATACATATGTCAGAGTAAAGAACATAGTAGCAAACGTCTGTTGGTGAATAATTTTGATGAACTGCTCCATTTGATAAATTGTTCAAAGGAAGATTGCATAAAAGAATTGCAACGCTCAAAGACAATAGATGAATATGCTATTGCCTTGCTTAAATTCTCAGAATTATTGCCATACGCATTAGTGGCTGATATGACTTTTGAGAATAAACATGAAATGCGAAATTGGTGTGAAGAAAATGACATTATTGCACTAAATACGTTGCTTGTGAATGATTTTCAACAAAATCATAGTGTGTATGAAGTGTGCAAAACATCATTATTTTTAAAGCAGACTCAAGAAGTAGATATCATATCTTATAGAACCAAAAGTGGCGGAAGAGAACATTATGCAATTATCATTGGCAATCCAGATAAAGATAATGAGCCATTAGTGAGAATTCATTCTTCATGCTATACAGGAGACTTATTAGACAGCTTATCATGTGATTGCAGAAGCCAGTTACATCAAGCGATTCAAATAATGACTGACTTTGGGAATGGCATTATATTATACTTGATGCAAGATGGGAGAGGCATTGGTTTAACTAATAAGTTAAGAGCATACAGTATGCAAAGAAAACATAATCTTGATACTGTTGATGCAAATAGAGTATTGGGTTTTGAAGATGATGAAAGGAGCTTTGCTGTTGCAGCTAAAATGCTTAAGAAATTGAACATTAACAAAATACAATTACTTACAAACAATGGTAGAAAGTTATCAGAGTTGAAAAATAACGGTATAGAAGTTACAAAGTGTATACCACTTATTATGGAACGCAATGAATATAATGATTCATATATGGAAACAAAATTTGGCAAGTTAGGCCATGGATTAAGGGTTTGTTAGCTTTTTTGTTATAACTACTTTGTTAGCTTGCTATGTTCATTAATATAAGTTAAGATTTTTAAGAATATTGAGATGCTGAAATTTTTAAAACAAGAAAAAAGTAATGGGTCATTGGATAAGGATATAAATTGGAATTCAAGTCGCTATAGCACAGTTGTTGCTCAGAGAAATACTTTACTTTTATTTACATTAATATTACTAGTTGCAATTTCTATAAGCATATTAGCTATATTTAAAATTAGCACAAGTAGCACTATTGAGCCATTCGTTATAGAAATTGACAAAAAGTCAGGAATAGTGCAATTGGTTGATCCTGTTACAGTAAAACAATATTCTGCAAATGAAACGCTGAACGATTATTTTATTTCAGAATATATAAAAGCAAGGGAGGTTTTTGACCCATATAATTATAATTATAATTATTATACAAAAGTAAGGTTGTTTTCTTCGCCTAGTGTATATAGTGAATTTAGCAATTATATAAAATCGCAGAATATGAATGACCTTTTTAATTTATATTCAGATGCTAAAGGTGAGTTGAAAATTCGTTCAATTCAAAAATTAGGTAATGATGCTCTTCAAGTGAGATTTTCTATAGAATTTACACGAAAAGATGGAAACTCCTCAAGGAAAAATAAGATAGTTGTGATGTCATATAAATATGCATCGCTTGAAATGAATGATCAGCAAAGATATATTAACCCGTTAGGGTTTCAAGTTATTTCATATAGAGTAGATGATGAATATGTGTAGGATATTGTTAGTTTTAGCTTTACTAATAAGTGGCAACTTAAATGCATCTATTAATAATAAACCTATTTCTGTAGATAGTAGAATAAAGACCTTTGTATATAGCCCTAATGAGGTGTTTACAGTAATTTTTAGTCAAGGTTACTATTCTTATATTGAGTTTGCAGAAGGGGAAAAAGTCAAAAATATTGCTGTTGGTGATGCATCAAGTTGGAAAATTAATCCTTATGATAATAAACTGCTTGTCATGCCATTTGAAGTCAGTAGTCGCACTAACATGATTATTACGACAACTAAAAAGAGAAATTACATTTTTGATCTAATTTCAAGACCAAATTACGATAAATACCCAGATGCTGATGCTAAAAAAGTGGATCATGATTATTCCGTCGAAAAGGATATATCTTACGTAATACGTTTTTATTACCCTCAAGAAGAAGATGAATTTGATGTTGATTTAGATGAGGTTTCTTTACCTACTCAAATGCAATACATTATAGAAAAGCCAGAAAAAATGATACAAGAAAATAATACAAGGTACAACTATACATATATTGATGAAGGTAGTAACGTAGATATAGTTCCAATTGAGTTATTTGATGATGGTTATTTAACCTATCTAAAGTTTAGAAATAGTAATAAAATTCCTCAGGTTTTTATAGAAGGGGAATCCTGTAAAAGGCTGTTATTGGATGGTTATGTTATAATAAAAGGAGTACATAAAAAGCTATTAATGCGTTATGAAGGTAGTGAAGTTGAAGTTATAAATAGGTCACTTTAGTTGTGGTACATGTAATATGAATAAAGAAAGGCATAATAGTGTAGAAGATGAATCAGAGATAGAAAGCAAGGTAGTAACAGTTGGCTCTAATCAAGGTTATAAGGCATTGATGATAGTTATTGTAGTGCTCTTAGTTGGTGGAGTGTACTATCTTTATTTTAGTCCTTCTAATAAAGAGGGTCCAGAGATTGTTAAAAAAGAGGAAACAAAGCAAAACATTCAAGAATTGAAAGGAAAGTTAGAACAAGTTCCAGATAATGTAGTAGTTTCCGAGAGGATAGCAACTGATCTCTTGCCACCCTTACCTCCTCTTCCTATTCCACAAGTCATACCAGAAGTAAAACAAATCAAAAAAGAGGAAGTGACAAAAAAAGAAGAGCAACTAAAAGAAATTCCCTTGTCAAATATACCTGTTTTACCAAAGCAAAATTTTCCTTCTGGTAATGTTATTAGCAATTTGCCTACTTCATTTCCTACAATAGGAAGCGGAGGTTATCCTAGAGAAAGGCGTAGTGCACAAATGTTAGCAATTTCAGGTAGTAGCGGGGAAGATAAAGCTACAGATGCTATTTTATCCAATACCTCAGCACAGTCGAGCAAAGCTACCAAAGCTGGAAAGCTTGGTTTAATGATTATTCAAGGTAAAGTTATTGACGCTATTCTTGAAACTGCAATAAGTTCTGACTTACAAGGAATGCTCCGTGCTGTTGTTAGTAGAGACGTTTATGCAGAAACTGGTGATACAATTTTAATACCAAAAGGCTCAAGGTTAATAGGTGGTTATTCATTTGACTCAAACGTTGCAAAAGCTCGCGTGAACATAAATTGGAATAGGATCATTCTTCCTCATGGTATAGATGTTGCTATTGCATCATCTGGTGCCGATGAGCTTGGAAGGGCAGGGATAGCTGGAATAGTTGATAATAAAATAGCAAGTGCATTATTCTCTTCAGTGGCACTTGCTGGTGTTTCGATTGGTTCATCTGTTATAGGGCAAAAGGCTTCCAATCTTATTGATACGCTAACTCCTATGAATGCCGTAAGATCAATCACTGCAACTGAAATAGATATCTCTCCCCTTAAAGATATTATTGGTAAAAAGAGCCTTTCTAAGGAAGATGAGGAGAATGCAAAGAATGATAAGTGGAAACTTGGGCTTGGAGCTATTAGGAAAATTAAGAATGCATCTAATGAACAAAGCTTAATTGAGATATTTAAGCAGGTAATAAGGGATTTAGGTTTAGTCTCAGTTGATGGCAGTAAAGTTGATGAAATAACTTTGGAAGATATAAAGCAATTATTACAGAGACAAGGGAGCAAATCTGTTTATGAAGAGGCAATTGGAAAATCAATCGATGATTTTTCTAAAGATATGCGAGATATAGTTGATAGGAGTGTAGATAAAAAACCAACTATTTATGTTAATCAAGGAACTGCATTGAAAGTGTTTGTTAACCAAGATATAGTATTTCCTCCACAGTCAATATTAAATAACTGAGATGAACTATGCTGCACTTGACACATATTTAGAGCCATTACAAGGGATATTTCAAGAAGAAGGCGTAAATGAAATATCGATAAATAAGCCGAAGGAAGTATGGATTGAAAATCGCGGTGAAATAAGATGCGAAAAGTTAGAAATATTTGATCTTAACCATTTAAAATCTCTTAGCAGGTTGATTGCTCAAGCTACAGAACAAAAACTGAGCGAAGAAGCACCATTGCTTTCAGCTACACTACCAAATGGTTATCGTATACAGATAGTGTTTCCTCCAGCATGTGAGCCTGATAAAGTAGTCATTTCAATTCGTAAACCTTCTTCTATGCAATTGGCATTGGATGATTATGAAAAAATGGGGGCTTTTTCTGAAACTGTTATAGGAGTGACCGATAATCCAGTAGATCGTCACCTAGATTTACTACTGAAACAAAAAAAAATAAAAGAGTTTTTAGAATATGCTGTAATAAATAAGAAAAATATCATAATCAGTGGTGGAACTTCCACTGGTAAAACCACTTTTACTAATGCTGCTTTGCGTGCTATTCCATTTGAAGAAAGAATTATTACTGTTGAAGATGCGAGAGAGATAGTTTTGAATGATCATCCCAATAAAGTCCATTTAATTGCCTCTAAAGGAGGGCAAGGCAGAGCAAAAGTGACCACTCAGGATTTGATAGAGGCGTGTTTGCGTTTAAGACCAGATAGAATAATAGTTGGTGAGCTGCGTGGAGCAGAAGCTTTTAGTTTTCTCAGGGCAATAAATACTGGTCACCCAGGGTCAATATCAACTCTTCATGCAGATAGTCCGGCAATGGCTCTTGAACAAATAAAATTGATGGTGATGCAGGCAAATCTTGGTATTCCCCCAGACCAGATTATACCATACATTAGAAATGTGATTGACATTGTTATTCAGCTAAAAAGAATTTGTGGGGGTAGAAGGATCATTTCTGAGGTATTATTTACTAGATCTTCAAATGGAAATGCTTAAATTTATACGTAAGTTAAGAAAAAGTAGTTTATGAGTAATGGAAATCACCTACGTAATGTTCTTATAGGAGGTGTGGTATCTTTTAGCATATTTGAATTTTGCTTCTATTTGTCTGGTATATTATTCTACCTGTTTGTTGACGGTCCAGATGGTGTAGATTTTAGAGCAATTAACCCTAGTTTGACGCCTTTTCCTCAAGCTCTCTGGCCAACAATTTTTGATCATATACAATATTGTTGGCATCATCCAGAGCTATATAGTTTTGAGCTCAAAATTAAATTAGTTGTATCTTCTCTACTGCCTATAATTGTGTTGATGATTATTTTGTGGAATGTGAGAGAAAGACTAATTGAATGGCGGCCATTTAAAAAGAAAGAATCACTTCATGGAGATTCACAGTGGGCATCAGAGAAAGACATACGAAAAGCAGGATTAAGAAGCAAAAAAGGTCTATTGCTTGGTAAAGATAAGAGAGGATATTTTATTGCTGATGGGTTTCAGCATGCATTGCTCTTTGCGCCTACAGGTTCTGGTAAGGGTGTTGGTTTTGTAATTCCTAATTTGTTATTTTGGAATGATTCAGTAATTGTGCATGATATAAAATTAGAAAACTATGAAATAACAAGTGGTTGGCGAGAACGACAAGGACAAAAAGTATATGTATGGAACCCAGCGCAGCCAGATGGGGTAAGCCATTGTTATAATCCACTGGAATGGATTAGTGAAAAACCTGGACAGATGGTCGATGATGTGCAAAAAATAGCTAACCTAATCATGCCTGAACAAGATTTTTGGCAAAACGAAGCAAGAAGCTTATTTGTTGGGGTGGTACTATATTTACTTGCTGCACCAGAGAAAGTTAAATCTTTTGGTGAGGTTGTGCGTACGATGCGTAGCGATGACGTAGTTTACAATCTTGCTGTAGTTTTGGACACAATGGGTAAAATAATACATCCCGTAGCGTATATGAACATTGCAGCTTTTTTGCAAAAGGCTGACAAAGAAAGATCAGGTGTTGTGTCAACTATGAACTCTTCACTTGAATTGTGGGCAAACCCGTTGATCGATACTGCAACTGCGACAAGTGATTTTAATATTTTGGATTTTAAAAAGAAGAAAACTACAGTTTATGTTGGTTTAACTCCTGATAACTTAACTAGGCTCAGGCCTTTAATGCAGGTTTTTTACCAACAGGCAACTGAGTTTTTATGTAGAAAATTGCCATCAGATGACGAGCCTTACGGTGTATTATTTTTAATGGATGAGTTTCCAACACTTGGAAAAATGGAGCAATTTCAAACGGGCATCGCGTACTTTCGTGGCTATCAAGTAAGGTTATTTTTAATTGTTCAAGATACTGAACAGCTTAAAGGAATATATGAAGAAGCAGGAATGAACTCCTTTTTATCAAACTCAACCTATAGAATAACTTTTGCAGCCAATAATATTGAAACGGCTAATTTGATATCTCAGCTTATAGGAAACAAAACTGTACAACAAGAATCATTAAACAAACCTAAATTTTTAGACTTGAATCCTGCATCAAGATCATTGCATATCTCTGAAATACAGAGAGCATTGCTCTTACCTCAAGAAATTATTATGCTGCCACGTGATGATCAGATAATTTTGATAGAATCGACTTATCCAATCAAGTCAAAGAAAATTTTGTACTATAGTGATAGCACATTCACAAGAAGGCTGATTAAACCAACACGTGTGCCTACACAAGAGCCATATGATCCAAACAAGGTCTTTTCTGCTGCTAACAACAAAGATAAGATTAGTAATGAAGAAGAGAGTAATGCTATTGAAGATGCTGATTATCCTGTTGAAGTTAAAACTGAAGATGCAATATACGATGAGCCAGAGATTGAAGATGGATTTGAAGACGAGGATATTGATGATAAATTTGAAGGTGGTGATGGGTTTGATGATGAGGAAGACGATGATGGGTTTGATGATGAAAACAGTAAGGATGAATTTGAAGATGAGGACAAACTAGACGGCAATAAAATCGAGGATAGAGGTTAATTTTACCTATTTTTTAGCTTAGAAAATAATTAGTTTTTTCATATTAAATCATTTTTAATTAATTAGTACTAGAGTGGCTATTTTAACTAGAGGAATAGTCATGATGAGTAAAAAAACATTAGCAGTTACAGCACTTGCTTTATTGTTGTCACAACAATCTTTTGCAAGTGAAACGGAAGGATTTTACTTTGGTGGTGGATATTACGGTCAATATTTGAACTTGGGTAAGTTGAAAGCAAAAATTGGAGGCAAAGATGCTACAGATGATAACCGTGTATCTATAAATGACATAGACGCTCAGAGAACAGAGGGTCAGTTAATAAGTAAGTATAAAGGAGATTATAACCCACCTTTTGCTGCAAATGTAACGTTTGGTTACACAGGAGAACTAGGCAATAATAGCTATAGAGCTGAATTGGAAGGGATGTACTCTTCTGTAAAAGTAGATAATATTGGTTTATCAAGCAATCAAGTAACTGTTTCGTATCTAAAAGACGTTAGTGAGGGTGCTAATGAAAAAACTTATATGTATAAAACTGTAATTAATCATGACCAAGTAGAAAACGCATCTGTAATGGCAAATGTTTATCATTATTGGAAAAGTGATAGTTTCTCTTTTTCTCCTTATGTTGGGGTTGGAGTCGGTGCAACAAGAATGACAATGTTTGAAAAATTGTCAATAAGACCTGCAGGTCAATTGAAAGCTGGCTTTGATTATCGTATAAACGAAGATGTAAATATGCACATCGGATATAGAGCTTTTGGTGTTCTTGGTAGTAATGTTGATTTTGAAGCAGAGGTGTTAGGAGAAATGAAAGCAAAGCAACAGGTAAACTCAGATGGAAAAAAGATGTTAGAATTGAAGGAAGGTCAAAAACCATCGGACCGGAAGTTACACAAAGAAAGTATCAGTATAGGCAATCAAGTGTTTCACACACACGGTATAGAAGCTGGTCTTACTTTTCATTTTGCCAGCAAAGCTTAACTCTGATAGAGACATTTTCCTGGTAGTACGTCTGCGTCACACGACTGTAGCTGCTAACCAGGTGACAACTTTCTCGTTATCTGAATATTTTCTTTCTTGTAATTCAGGCTCTTTTTTCTCAGTTCCAGCGTGTAGCGCTGGAACAACAATAAAGAACATATAAAGAGTAGTTATGCAAGGAGTCTATTTTTTATTCTTAATTAACTCTAAGGCTTTCTTCAGATCTATACTTTCAATATCTGCATTCTTGCCCAAAGCAACGTTTGTTTTACCGCATTTTATATAGAATCCGTACCTACCGTTGCAGATAAAAACTTCTTTTCCCTTTTCATTAAAACCAAGAGATTTTAGCTCTTTGCGTGGGCTGCTCTCAATAATTTGTATAGCTTCGTTTAATTGTGTGTCTAATACCTCCTTAGAGCTTTTTTTAAGAGAAAAGTATCGACCATCATAGAGAATATAGTACCCAAATCGTCCAAGACCTATTTTTACTTCCTTTCCAGTTTCAGGATGTTCTCCTACTACTTTCGGCAAGGAAAGTAATCGAGTGGCGGTATTTAGATCAATATCATTAACATTTATGTCTTTTGGTACAGAAATCTTTTTTTTCTTTTCTGACTCACTATTAAACTCCAGATAAAGTCCAAAAGGACCTTTTTTGATCATTACCTCTTGGCCTGTCACATCATCTATACCCAAACTTTTTGGATATTCTGAATTGTCATTACTACCCGTAATTTCTTTTGTATGATTGCATGCAGGATAGTTAGAACATCCAAGAAACACACCGGCTTTTCCAAAATTTAATTTCAATATACCACCAGAGCAATTAGGACATTTTTTACCTATTTCTTCCTTTCCTTTCTCTGAGCAAAACCAATTGACTACCAAATCATGAATACCACTAAAAATCGCATCATGTGTCATTTGCTTAACAGAATTTACATGATTAAAAAATGGCACCCAAAAATAGCCTAGTTCTTTTTTCCAATCTGCATGTCCATTTGAGATTGAATCAAGCCTTTCTTCCATTTGTGCTGTAAAGTCATACTCTACACAACGCTGAAAAAAAGTTTCCAAAAATATAGTCACGATCTTACCGCGGCTGCTTGGAATAAATCTTTTATTATCAAGTGTAACGTATTCACGATCTTGCAATACCGAAATAATTGTTGCATAAGTTGATGGGCGACCTATACCGACTTCTTCCATTTTTTTTACTATACTCGCTTCACTATAACGAGGTGGCGGTTGAGTAAAGTGCTGTTTCGGATCAACAGAAATCAACTTGCACGCTTCCTCTTCCTTCATGGCAGGTAGCAAGCCTTCATTTTCGGCTTCCATGTTATCTTGATAGACTTTATAAAAACCATCAAAGAATATACTTGATCCACTTGCTCGCAGAATCACTTTCTGGTCAATAGAACTAATTTCAACTACCACTTGATCAAGAATCGCCGATTCCATTTGACTTGCAATGGTTCTTTTCCAGATTAAATCGTACAATTTAAATTGCTCTGGCGTTAAGTAATCCTTAATACTACCCGGCGTTCTATTAATATCAGTTGGCCGGATTGCTTCATGTGCTTCTTGAGCATTTTTGACCTTTTTTACATATTTACGAGGAGAATGCGGTAAATATTTATCACCATATAATGACTTAATTGATCCCCTGATTGAGTTTATAGCCTCATCTGCAATATGAAACCCATCTGTACGCATGTAAGTTATCAACCCTACGGTTTCACCACCAATATTGATACCTTCATATAAATTTTGCGCTACTCGCATAACATTTTTCACATTAAAATACAGTTTATTCACTGCATCTTGCTGAAGACTTGAGGTGATAAATGGAGGAAGCGGGTTTCTCTTAACTTGCTTGCGTTCTACTGTGCTTACAGCATACTGCCTTGACTCGATCTCCCTGACTAAGTTCTTTGCCTCTTCTTCATTCTTAATATCAAATTTTTCTAGCTTTTTATTGTCATAGTGGCTTAGCATAGCAAAAAAAGCCTCATCTTTGCTATTTTGCATTTCTGCCTTTATGCTCCAATACTCCTGTGTTATAAACTTACTGATTTCATCCTCTCGTTCGCATATAAGCTTTAATGCAACAGACTGCACTCGCCCTGCAGATTTGCTTCCCGACAATTTTGTCCACAGCAGCGGTGACAAGCTAAATCCAACTAGATAATCCAAAGCTCTTCGTGCTTGCTGTGCATGTACTAAGTCCATGTTTATTTCGCGTGGATTTTTTATAGCTTCTTGCACTGCTCTTTTTGTTATTTCGTTAAAGACTACTCTATGAATGTTGCTTTCATCATTGATTGCTTTTCTTTCCTTTAGTGCCTCTATCACATTCCAAGCTATTGCTTCCCCTTCTCTGTCTGGATCTGTTGCAAGGTATATATCTGATGTTTTACTAGCTTCCTTGACTAACTCTTTTACATACTTTTCTGCTTTTTCAATAATCTCATACTTCATGGCAAAGTCATTATCAGGATCAACGGAACCATTCTTCGCTGGCAGATCTCTGACGTGGCCAAAAGATGCAGCTACTTTGAACTCTTTACTTAAATATTTGCCTATCGTCTTTGCCTTTGCCGGCGACTCAACTATCAATAATGCCATAATTATTAGTACTTAAAGGTAATATGTTGAAATATATAGAATAAAAAGTAAAAAAATATTTTAATAGTCTTCTCACTTTTTTAAGTGAATTGTTTTAATGTTAGCAAAAAACCTAATGAAAGAGCCTACTTTACAAATTTTCCCAACTCCCTTACCATAAGGATAACGCTATACTATTTATCTTCGTCTGTGGAGATTAAACGACAAAAGCATAACGCAGTTGTCGTCTTATTTTTAATTTTTTGCACTATGTGCATCTTATTTCTTTACAGAACTTTCAGTTTTTTACCATATAAGCTGAAACGGGCTGTTTAAGACAGGCCAATTTTCAGGATTAGAGCTAGCTAATAGGGGGGGTTTCTTTTGTCTTTTTTCTACTTGGTAAATTTCTTGATATTTGTAGCTAAAATAATTTAAGAGAGGTGTCATCCCAGTGCTCCGACACTGGGATCCAGTTAAATTTACGAGTATAAAAGTAATCAACGTTTCTGATGATGGAAAAATGGATCCCAGTATCAGCTACTCGGATGACAAGAAAAGGAGTACTGGAATGACAAGAAGGACATTCCACCATGTCATTCCAGCGCATGACCAGATTTTCTTATTTGATCCCAGACTGGCTGGTTATGCAAGTTCCAATTTTAATAATATTTAAATTGCTACATATGAACCATACGCTTGAGTTGCAAAGTTCTAGAAAGCAGCCAGAATAGAATAATGAAACATTTACAATTAAACTAAGTGCACAACCAACAAACAAGGGTATTGACTGCAACAATACTCTGCAGAATTGCAATATGGTATGACCATATGCTCTTTATTGATCTGGTTAACATAATTAGTAGAGAATTTTGTTATGCAAAAGATATCTACTACAGCATATTGCAATTGTTTGGAATTGCAGGATTGGGCGCTATGGTAAGACCACTTGGTGCATCTGTATTTGGTCACATTGGTGATAGGTATGGAAGGAGAATGGCGTTAACGATTGCTATCTTGCTAATATCGATTCCTTCTAGTCTCGTTGCATTTATTCCAAGTTATAGTAAAATAGGAATAACCTCTACTATGTTGCTTCTTACAATCCATCTGATACAAGGGGTTGCACTTGGCGCTGAGCAAGGAGGTAGCTCTGTTTATCTCATAGAGCATTTACCTAATAAGAAAAAACTAGGAATGTTTTTTGGAATAATAAGTTTTGGTCGCTCCATTGGCATATTGCTCTCTGTGGTTGCAGTGATCATCTGTAAAAAAACCACTGATTTTAACGCTTGGGGTTGGAGGCTGCCGTTTATTTTTTCAGCCATTTTAGGATTAATAAGCGCATATAGTATATATACACTAGGAGAAACTCCAGCGTATGAAAAAAATCGAGAACAAAGAAATTTACCTAATTTACCAATAATAGAGCTTACAAAACGCTATAAGAGAGCCCTGATACTTGCAATTTTAATATCTGTACCTGTTAATGTTGCTGTTGGATTTACCATATTTCTTAGAACAATTGCAAAAGAAATAGTGTCTGTTGAAACTTATGTAACAACGTATGTCAACGAAGTTGTACTCATTATAACCAGTATATTAATGCCGATATCTTCAATAGTGCTTGGAATTTTAGCTGATAAAACAGGAAGAGAACGTACTGCAATCTTATTTATAGTGATAACAATGGTATTATGTTGTCCTATGTTATCTATTGCATATTACTATAAAAGCTACCTAATAATTATGTTGAGTGTGATGGCTCTTTCTATAATCGAGAGGGGTATCAATCCTATAGGGATAGTTACTGCTGAGCTTTTTCCTACCAATGTTAGATTTAGTGGTGTGAGTTTATCACGTAACATCTCTTTTGCCCTGCATGGTGGATTTACTCCTATGATATGCACTTGGTTTACTATAATGTTTCCTAAAATAGACTTTGCTGCTGGGCTTTATGTAATTTTTTGCTTATTAGTCAGTTTAGTAGCAATATTGCAAATAAAACCACAAGATAAAAAGTGTGATTGGTAATTTTCTCTATTTAAATTTATTTCACTTATTTAGCTAATTTTTATTACAATCATAATTTTGGCTTTTATGAAAACTGCATACGTATGTCAATTCTGCGGTCATAGTACTGGAAGGTGGGTAGGAAGGTGCATTGCATGTGACAGTTGGGATACGGTTGTCGAAGAAATAGTACTAAAAACAGAAACGAGAAGTACATCTGCACCAATTTCAATAAAAGCGTTATCAGATAGTGAAATTATTACCCCCGATCGTTTTTTAACAGGAATAGAAGAGTTAGATAGAGTTTTTGGTGGAGGTATCGTTCAAGGTGCTAGCATTTTAATTGGTGGTGAACCTGGAATTGGAAAATCTACTCTTTTGCTTAGGATTGCAGCTAATGTTGTGCAATTTTCTTCTTTTGAATGTCTTTATGTATCTGGCGAGGAATCTTTAGAGCAAGTGAGCCTCAGAGCAAAGCGTCTTAAGATAAATGAACCTAAAATTAAGCTTTTATCTACAGTATCTTTAACTGATGTAGTAACAACAATAAGAAAAAATAAAAGTATTAGGTTCTTAATAGTTGATTCTATACAAACTATGTACGATAGCAAAGTCACATCAGCACCAGGAACTGTAACTCAAGTCCGTACCTGCGCTCATGAATTGACTGTTCTTGCAAAGCAATATGGTATTTCTCTCTTAATAGTTGGCCATATAACGAAGGATGGACAAATAGCAGGACCCAAAACTCTGGAGCATATGGTAGATACAGTACTATATTTTGAGGGTGAAAATAGTAATCAATATCGCATTTTACGCACTATTAAAAATAGATTTGGCCCTGCAAATGAAATTGGTGTTTTTGAGATGTCTGAAGCAGGACTCATGCCTGTTGATAATCCATCATCATTATTCTTGACCGTACATGATAGAGAAGTAGTTGGCAGCGCCGTATTTGCAGGAATTGAAGGCTCAAGACCAATCTTAATGGAAGTGCAAGCATTAATAGCAAGGACTAATATGGCAACTCCAAGAAGAGCAGTAGTTGGTTGGGATATTAATAGGTTAGCTATGATCATCGCGGCGTTAAATGCTCGTTGCAAAATGTTTCTGCATGATAAAGAAGTATACCTAAACATTGCGGGAGGACTCAAAATACAGGAACCATCAGCTGATCTTGCTGTTGCTGCTTCTCTTATTTCAAGTTTAGTAAATTTACCGCTACCAACTTCTTCAATAATCTGCGGTGAAGTTGCACTTTCAGGAGAAATTAGAAATGTTTCGCATGCTGATCTCAGGCTAAGGGAAGCACAAAAATTAGGGTTTAAAAAGGCGATTATGCCTAAAAATGGCAATTATTCTTCTCATGATATTGAGATAATTAAGCTTGGTCATATAAAAGAGTTAAAAGAGGTCTTCAATCACAGTTAAATACTATCTACATGAACATTTTGCTTGTGGGAAGGATGTCACCCCAACTTCCATAATGTCATTCGAGTAGCTGACACTGGCTTCTTTTTTTCTGGATTCCAGTGTCAAGCACTGACCATTTGCTGTTTTTACTCATAACTACCTTGACTGAACAAATACGAAAACAAGTAGCTAATTATCGCATAAAAAAAGAAGTGAACCAATATCTTCTGTGATTAAAGATACATTAAATCTTGACTGTGCATTTCCTCTGCTATAAGCAATAATTTTTCGCTCTCATCATAAAGATTTTTTGCACTAGCTGCTAATTTCTCACTAATTTGTGAATGATGTTCAGGAGATTGATACTCCCTATTACATTTGTTCTTGCATATGGCTTTCGAGAAGCTACTACCATGATGTCTCCTTTCACACATTCTGTGGCATTCGTCATGTGGATCAGGTACCCAGGAATTTTGTGTAGATGTTATTATAATATACTCCTTAAATTTTTATAATATATTTATATTGACATATAAGTATAAATATTACATTAATATAATTGCTTTTTAGGCATGAGTGACAAGCTGAAGTGGTTTTTAATTACTCAAAAAACAGAAACGTTTCTATTTCCTACACTTTCTAAAACCATAGGCGCCCATTATTAGCTAAAGTAAAGGTCAAGTATCTGGAATTCTGGACATAAAATCCTCCTGTGTAAAAAAGAGTTAGAAAAAAATGCAGTGCACATACGACAGATATACACTGAAGAATACATTTTTTAATAAGTTTGATTAAAAAGTATGCAGACTAAAGATAGATTTTGAGCTTTTAAAATATCTCTATTTGTAATTATAATGAGATTGAAAATATGCGGAAGTAATTTTTATACGTTAACGGCTCACCCAACCCAATAATCACTTGCAACCAGTGTCACATGTTGGAATTAGACCATCTAAAAACGGCTTCTCATGATAATTAAGCTTGGTCATATGAGAAAATTAAAGAGATCTTCAATCACATTTAAACAGCGCTTCAGCAAACTCTTTGCCAGTAAATTCCCTCAGGTCTTCTATACTTTCACCAATTCCTATAGCGTGTAATTTCACCTTATAAGCTTCTGCAAGCCCAATCACTACTCCACCTTTAGCAGTACCATCTAGCTTTGTTACAATTAACCCGGTAACACCAACCATTTTACTAAAGGCCTCTAATTGGCTATAAGCATTTTGGCCAGTAGTTGCATCAAGAACTAAAATAACATCATGAGGAGCAGTATCATCCAATTTCTTTATCGTTCTATGTATTTTTGACAGCTCTTGCATGAGATTTACATTGTTTTGTAGCCTTCCGGCTGTATCAATCAAAACAACATCAACGCTATCTTTTATCGCTTGATTTACAGCTCTATATGCCACACTTGCAGAATCACTACCATATTCTCCAGTAACAATGGAGCAGTCAGAACGTTCTGCCCAAATATTTAATTGCTCACTCGCAGCAGCTCTAAATGTATCGCATGCAACAAGCATAACGGATTTTCCTTTTTCCTTATATTTATAGGCAAGTTTACCTATAGTTGTGGTTTTACCATTACCGTTTACTCCGCATACCATTATTATGTGGGGTTTTTTATTCAAAATGAGCGGCTGCACGACAGGGTTTAATATTGTTTCTATTTCGCTCATTAACTGCTGTTTGATAACGTTGTGCTCGACTTCTGATTCAAATTTGATACTTGCGAGCTTATCGATAAGAAGTCTAGAAGTTTTATGACCTATATCCATGCTAATTAGCAGCTCTTCCAGCTCATCTAAAAGCGACTGATCTAATTTTTTTTTGCCAGAAAAAATATTTTTTACTCCATCACTAAAACGGGAGGAGGTTTTTAATAGTCCTTGATAAAGATTACTGAATAAACTCAAGAAATACTCCTTCTAAAATTACCATATAAAGAATGACATGCACTATATGTATTTGTAAAGTAAATACACTCGTAACCTATATATTTTGTGAGTAAAATGTACCGCTTGCTAGTGTATTTTACTTTAGTTTTTAACCTAAATATGTTATAATGTAAGTAATGGTTTACGGATAATCTATGAGTTATAATGAGAAAATTTTAGATCATTACGAAAATCCAAGGAATGTTGGTTCTCTGGATAAAAATGATCCAAATGTTGGTACTGGTCTAGTTGGTGCACCATCGTGCGGCGACGTAATGAAGCTGCAAATAAAGGTTAACGATAAAGGTGTTATTGAAGATGCAAAATTTAAAACTTTTGGTTGTGGTTCTGCTATAGCTTCAAGTTCTTTGCTTACAGAAATGATCAAAGGAAAAACTATTGAGGATGTAACAAAGATAAAGAATACTCAAATAGTGGAAGAATTGTCTTTGCCGCCAGTAAAGATACACTGTTCAGTACTTGCTGAGGATGCTATAAAAGCTGCTATTCATGATTATCAAAATAAACAAAAACATTGAGGAATATGAGTGAATTTCAAGGAGTAAATTCTGTTAAAAAACCTATCACTCTAACTGCAAATGCAGTAGGGAGGGTAAGGTCTTTATTGGATAGAAAGAAGCATGCTAATCTTGAAGAAGCAATAGGAATAAGAGTTCTAATTAAGCAAAAAGGATGTTCTGGTTTAAAATACGATATTGAATATGCATATGATGTTCGTCCTTTAGAATCGGTAATTGAAGAAAGTTGCAGCGATGGTCAAAAAGTCAAGGTGCTGATCGATCCAAAATCTATCATGTTTATTCTTGGCTCTGAAATGGATTATGTAGAGGAAAAATTCTCATCAGGTTTTATTTTCAAAAATCCTAATGAGAAAGGAAAATGTGGTTGTGGAGAGAGTTTTCATGTCTAGCAACCATTTCACATTATTTGGAATTGAACCGGCTTTTAACATCAGCTTTGATGAGTTGGAGAGAAAATATATTGAGCTAAGCAGAGCTAATATAAATGAAAGAGAGTCCAAAAATATGGAAAATATCAACAAAGCTTATCAGGTACTGAAGTCACCGCTAAAGCGTGCCGAACATTTGTTGGATCTTTTTGACGTACAAAGCAAAAAAGAGCATCTTGATCCTGAAATATTAAATGAATCAATGGAAATAAGAGAATACTTTCTAGACTGCGATGATTTACAATTTGCAAGTAGGATGATTGATGAAAAGGTAAAAGATTGTACTAAAAACCTAATTAATGCTTTTGCTACAAAAAAATTTGATGAAGCTGCTACGCAAGTTTTTAGATTAAGATATTTATATAAGTCATTTGAGGAGATGAAGGAAAATGCGGCCAGTTCAAATTTCTGAACCAAGTTCAAATGAGGTAGTTTTTGGTATAGATCTTGGAACTACTAACTCTTTAATTGCCATGGTAAATAAAGCTGGCAATGTAGAAATATTTAAAGATGAGCAAGGTCGTGAACTATTACCTTCTGTCATTTCATATGAAAAGGATGTACTAAAAGTAGGCTACGATGTTGGCGAAAACGCTATCTGCTCTATAAAACGCTTAATGGGTAAAAGTGTTAAAGACTTGCATAAAGAAGGTATCAATTGTGAAATAGATAACGAAAGTGAAAAAGTTATTAGGGTAAAATGCTCAGAAGAAAAGTATCTCACTCCTATTGAGATCTCTGCTGAGATACTAAAAACTCTATGCAAGAGGGTAAAAAAATTCACAGGGATGAAAGTTAACAAAGCAGTGATTACTGTACCAGCTTATTTTGATGATTCAGCACGTAACGCAACCAAATATGCAGCAAAATTAGCTGGCATAGATGTTCTTCGCCTCATTAATGAACCAACCGCTGCAGCACTTTCTTACTCCATTGAAAAGAACAATAACAGTGGCATATATGCAGTTTATGATCTCGGTGGTGGAACATTTGACATTTCAATATTAAAATTACATCAAGGAGTGTTTCAAGTTCTTGCAGTTGGTGGTGATACTAAACTTGGTGGTGATGATTTTGATCATCTACTTAGTTTAATCGTGCTTGAAAAGTATAGAGAACAGGTAGGTTTAAGCGAAAGTGTCATCCCAGCGTCAGCTACTTGTATGGCAGGGCCATCACTTATTGAATCACGTATTGTAAAAGAATATCTTAGTAATAATACCTCTGGCACTTTTAAATTTAATATTAGACTTTCTCCTGTCATCCCAGTGCGTGACACTGGGATCCAGGAAAGAAAAAATATGTGGTCACGCGCTGGAATTACACCAGATTGTGCTGCTAATGGTGTATTATTTGAGTGCAAAATCACCAAAGAAGAATTCGAGCAAGCAATCAGTCCTTTGGTTAACAAGGCTATCAATATAGTCACTCGTACTATAGACGATATAGATCTTAAAATTGACGATATAAAAGGAATAATTTTAGTTGGTGGCGCAACTAGAGTGCCATTAGTGCAAAATTCACTAATCAAACTCTTTGGCAATAAAGTGCTGAATGACGTGGATCCGGACAAAGCAGTTGCCAATGGGGCAGCTTTGCAGGCTCATTATTTAACTTCAAACTCAAAAGATAGGAATATTCTCCTTGATGTGCTGCCTTTATCACTTGGCATAGAAACTATGGGGGGAATAGTTGAAAAAATTATACCAAGAAATACACCACTACCAGTTTCAGAAATAAAAGAGTTTACAACTTACGCTAACGGGCAAACAGCAATGAAAATTCACGTTTGTCAAGGAGAACGTGAAATGATAAAAGATAATAAATCTCTAGCACGATTTGAACTCAAAGGTATACCACAATTGCCTGCAGGTTCTGCAAAAGTTGAAATAGGATTTACAGTTAGCATTGATGGAATATTGACTGTCACTGCAAGAGAAAAAACTACTGGAGTCGAACAGACAGTTGAAATAAATTCAAGCTCTGGCTTAAGTGAAAAAGATATTCAAGATATGGTCAATCAGTCAGTAAGTAACTTTGATGAAGACATGAAGGCTCGTTCCCTTGCAGAGGCTAAAATTAACGGTAACAAGCTCATACATCTAGTTGAAAATGTTTCCACTGAGCAAAAGTTAAAAATTCTACTACAGAACGCAAAAGACGCTTTACAGGAAAATGACTTAGACAACATTAATAATGCTATCGCTGAGTTAGAAAATTCTGCTTTAGAATTATGCGAATCAGCAGACAGATAGAGTTCATAAAACTTTGTGAAGTACCCTATCAAATCTCAGAGCAATAGGTAACCTAAAATTAAACGGCAACCAATCAACTTTGCTTAATTTAAACGATAAACCAACCATGTTCACGCGTCCAATTATATTTTCCGCTGGTATGAACCCAATTTCAGGAAATCTACTATCAAAAGAATTATTTCTATTGTCTCCCATCACAAAAAATTGATCATCAGGTACAGAATAAACTAAAGTGGTGTGTGGTGGCTTATTATCGGATGCATTGTCTATTAAAATCTCATGCTCCTTCCCGCTCGGGAGTGTTTCAACGTATCTTGTTATGTCACGCTTTAACTCATAATCAAAAAAACTTTCAATTTGCCTTCGCTCTACTTTTTGACCATTTAAATATAACTCTCCCTCTATCATTTGCACTTTATCGCCCGGTACTCCTATTACCCGCTTAACAAATCTAATGCTGTCATTTCTTGTAGGCTTGAAAACTATTATGTCACCATGCTCCGGAGGGGTGTAAAAGATTCTTCCACTAAAGATGTTTGGAGAAAATGGAAAAGAGTGTTTACTGTAACCGTATGAATATTTACTGGTAAAAATATAATCTCCCTCAAGTAGGGTGCTTTTCATTGAACCAGAAGGAATGTGGAATGGCTCAAATAAAAGACTGCGTATTGATAGAGCAATCAGCAGTAAAAAAAACAGTGAAGATAAAAACTTCCTCGTTCTTGCTATCCTACTTTCTCTTAACTTTCTCAATTTTATTTTTTTATAAATAGCTTTATTGTAACACATAAAAGTAGTGATGTCAAATTTTACTCATAGGTGTTATTGCTCTTTTTCAAAAGTCGAAATAAGCTCTCAAGTAATTGACAGTGATTGACAACCAATAGACATCATTTGCTATGCAATATTGTATAAATCACAATGCTAGTTTTACTGAAAATTATACTATTTTAGATATAATTATAATATTTAAACTTAAGGTATAGGGATGAACCCTACAATTAGGAAGGTTTTTTATATTCTTCTTATAATATTATTTATTTCTTTTTCTCATGTTGGAAGTGCTGCTAACTCTAATGACGATACAACTGCTCAAGTAATATGTAATATTATTGGCTACGTTTGGGGAATAGGTGGACCGCTTATGACCGTAGTGATAATAGGAGCAGCTTTGCTTGCAATATTTGGTAGAATGCCGTGGCCTGCTCTTTTCGCCCTCGGTGTATTTTGCGCTGTGTTTTTTGGCGCTAAAACTATTGTCATAAAAGTAATGGGTGGTATAAACTCTACAAATGCTTCTTTTATGGAAGAATGTGGAACGGGAGAGAAAAAAAGGGTTAATAGGGCTATTTCTTTCTAAAGCAGACTTGGTGCACAGCTTCAACTATATCTTCCATTTGTGGTAATGCTTTCTTTTCTAGGTTTGCAGCATAAGGTAAAGGAACATCCTTACCAGTTACGCGTACAACTGGAGCATCAAGATAGTCAAATCCTTGTTCCATAACCACAGCTGAGAGTTCTGCACCTATTCCTGCAAATGGCCAACCCTCTTCTACGCTTACTAATCTATTAGTCTTCTTAATAGAATTAATAATAGTTTCAGTGTCAAGTGGTCTTAAGGTTCTGAGGTCAATAACTTCAGCTTCTATACCTTCACCTGAAAGTAAATCTGCTGCGTTTAAAGCATCCATTAATTTCAGTGAGAAAGCAGTGATAGTTACATCCTTTCCTTCCCGTATAACAGCGGCTTTGCCTATCTCAAGTAGATAATCTTTATTTGATAGCTCATAGTCAGAAACTTCATGCTCATGTCCATAAGCGATCTCATTTTCTAGAAATATTACTGGATTAGGATCACGAATTGCAGCTTTAAGCAGACCTCTGCAATCAGAGGCAAAGTAAGGTGCTATTACTTTCAAACCTGGAACATGCGAATACCAAGATGCAAGGCACTGAGAATGTTGTGCGGCAACTCTTGCTGCAGCACCATTTGGTCCACGAAATACTATAGGGCATCCAAGTTGTCCGCCTGACATATAATTTGTTTTTGCTGCGGAATTTATGATTTGATCAATTGCTTGCATAGAAAAATTAAAAGTCATAAACTCAACAATGGGTTTGAGCCCAGCAAACGCTGCTCCAACAGCAAGACCAGCAAATCCGTGTTCGGTAATAGGTGTATCAACTACCCTATTTTCTCCGAACTCTTTCAGTAATCCTTTTGTTACTTTATAAGCACCATCATACTCTGCAACTTCTTCACCCATGATAAATACATCAGGGTCATTTTGCATTTCTTCTCTGATTGCCGTGCATAACGCTTCTCTTACACTTAAGCTTGCCATTTGTAAATCTGTAAATTTCAACTGAAATAACTATATCAAAATTACCAGGAAGCGCACAAGTTAAGTTTTACAAGCATCATGTTGCATTGAGCATTGAATACTTATTTCTTTTAATTCAGTAGGTTTTGTTGATATTGTATATGTCACTACACTGGCTATTAATGCAGATGTCACAGAAGTTGCAATCATCAATAGAATTGGTAATTGGAAAGCTACACTAAAGATAACACCTACTGTCAACATGGTTACAAGATTTACAGAAGCAATTTTTAAGAAACACAGTTGTGTTTTTTCTACTTTATTTGCTTTGGTTTTGCTTAATTCACTATTAAGTGTTGTATTCTCGTTTTCCAGATTTTTTATTTTTTGCTTTAGTGATTGATTCTCTTTACTGAGCTTATCAAGTATTTCTAACCGAGTTTCATGTTCAGCTAAGTCACTCTTTAACTTTTCTAGTGCTTTCTCAACATGTTTTAATTCTTTACCTGGCTTTTCTAACTTCCGAATTTGTCTATCTTGCAACTGAATTTGAGGTTGCAGACTTTCTGAAGTTTGGTCATCAACTTCATTAGCTGCCCCATCGTTATTTATTTCAGAGCAGAAAGAAGTATCAAATGTAGACTCAAGATCTAGACCGCTGTCGTCACTACTAACGCTTTCACCAATAGGAGTCTGTTTACCACTATATGTAACACTTCCTCTTTGCGGTGACTCAAATTTTTCTACCATATTCTTAACACCAGCATGTAAGTATTGCTCACTTACTACACTGTCACTACTTTCGCACGTAACAGGAGCCTGTTCACCACTACGTATGGTATTGTATTGTTTCACAGAATTTATAACATCTGCTGGTACATCAGTTTTTTTTCTCATGCTTTGTATAAAAATTTTGTTCTGCTTTCTTTAACATTTTCTCTATAGCTTCTTTATTCTCTGTATTACCAACTATCTCTCTTGGAGTCTTATTTTTGCTTTTTAATGAAGGATTGACTCGATTGTCATTTAGTAACCGTTTTACCATGTCTTTATGTCCACAAGAAGCAGCAATATGCAAAGCAGTTAGTCCATCATTTTTAGAACCATCTTTTACTCGAGCGCTAACACTTGCTTTCTTTTTTAGTAGAAGTTCCACTATTAACATAGTGTTGCATGCTGTAGCAAGATGTAACAACGTCCAATCTTCCGCAGCTTCTTCTGAAATTTTTATACTAAATTGACGTTCTTTACTAAAATTTTTACTAAACTTGTTGTACTCTACTTCATCTTTTCCTTTTAACTCATTCTTTATTCTTTCAAGTAAATTATCTTCATCCAAACCTCCATCAACTATGTTTTTTAAAATTTTTTGAATTTAGTCTCATTTGTTGATAATTTTGTATTTTTATTCAATTGAAAAATGTATTTTGGCAACAAAAACCCTAGTTTATACAGAAAGAAATTTATATCAAACAGCAAGCACTGCTTAGATTTTATGGTTAACGAATATGTGCTTTAAATGTGTGTAGACGCACATATTCGTTAACCTATTTTCTATACAGATTTTTTTATTTCATATTAATTGCTTCTTTAAGTCTTGCATTGGCAATTACTATGATTTTTCGCATTAGAGCTGTTATAGCTACCATCTTCTTTTTACCTCTACCAATAAGATCAGAATAAAAAGCACCAAGTGCAGATTTAGATCTTGCAGCAGCCATAGCAGCTGTGAAAAGCTTTGCACGAACATTGCTTCTACCACCTGTTATCCTTCGGTAACCAATAGTTTTACCGCTTTCTTTTGGATGTGGAGCAACTCCAGCAAGACTTGCAACTTCTTTTTTGTTTAGGTGGCCAAGTTCTGGCATTAGACACACAAAAACTTGTGATAACTTGAGACCTATTCCTGGCACTGTTCTCAAGATCTTTTGACGCTTTTGTAACTCTGGATTTTTATCAATAATTCTTTGTATGGCATCGTTGAACTCATTTATCTGACTGGTAAAAAAGTCTATTGTTTTTTGGCAACTTTCCTTTATATAGTCGTTTTCAGGTGCTGCAAGCCTACATTTCTCTTGAGTTCTCATTTGTGTAATGTCATCACGACGTTGACAGAGTGCAACTAAGGCGGTTTGTTCTTTTGACATAGGCACAAATAGAGATAGAGCACTATAGCGTTCAAAACCATATTGAGCAAGGGCTCTTGCATCTGATTGATCTGTCTTTGCTAAAGTTCCATGTGATATGATAAAACTTTTTACTTTACGAGTATTAGCTCGATGTACAGCAACATTCTTATCAACAAGAAAATGTGCTAAGCCAAGCTCATATTTTCCAGTGTTTTCTAAAGTTACTAGAGAATTAGGTAGGATATCTGAAAATTTTTGAAACAACTGTTGCCAACCAGTAGCATCATTGTCAAACTTGATAGCGCTCCTTTGGTTATAAGCTGCAGCAACATTTTTAAATTTTCCGATATCAATGCCAATGAAATTTTGATAAGATGTAATCATAATAAATAACCTCGATAGTTTAATTAATTTAAGATTGTAAACGGGTGCATACATATGTCCCATGCAACTATTCAAACGTATCGAGAGATGGGGCTAGTTTACCTTGATGGCTACGGTTGTAATACCAACTTTCATTCGGTCGCACACGCCCGTGATAGCCCTATTCCTATAGTGAGTAGGGTTATCTTTCCCTCTTATCTCTTTTATATCACATTTTTAACTTACAACTTTCACCTACCTCATTTATTATTTCAAAAAACTTCTGCTTCTCTATTGCCATAACCTTTCCCTCTCAATTTATTTTTATCGTTGCATAATCTCACAAAAAAGTTAAATATATCAAAATTCTATATTTTATATAAAATAAAATTTCCTGTTTCCAAAAATTGGTAAGCATGTTTTTGATGAGATTGTAGAAAACATACTTTTATGACACCATTTGTTGTACGAACTAACTTGGCGAAAACAGATGTTCATATAGTTGTGTGGCAAAATGTTTTGCACTACCTCGTTTTCTGTAATAGTTAAAAAAATTAGTAGCAAGTTGTTGTGAGTTTATGTATTTTGAGGCTGTAATGGTCAAAGGTATATGAAGTATGATCAGAGTTAAAGGTGCAAGAGAGCATAATCTGCAGGGTATAGATGTCAATATACCGAAAAATAAGTTAGTTGTTATAACTGGGCTGAGCGGTTCTGGTAAATCAAGCTTAGCATTCGATACGATTTATGCAGAAGGCCAACGCCGATACGTTGAAAGTCTATCGGTTTATGCACGTCAATTTCTTAACATTCAAGATAAACCAGATGTTGAGTCAATCACAGGCCTCTCTCCTGCAATATCAATTAATCAAAAATCGATCTCAAAAAATCCAAGATCAACCGTTGGAACTGTTACTGAAATTTATGACTATCTACGCTTAATATATGCACGAATAGGAATTCCTTACTCGCCTGCAACTGGATTACCAATAACGAAACAGACTGTATCTCAAATTGTAGATATTATTACAGCATTACCTTTAGAAACTAAAGTATATATACTTGCTCCTATTGTGCGTGGCAGAAAGGGAGAGCACCTGAAAGAGATATTGGAAATTAAAAAGCAGGGTTACGTAAGACTAAAAATAAACGGTAAAATATATCATATAGATGAGTTGCCTAAACTCGATAAAAACAAGAAGCACGATATTTTCGTAGTTGCAGATAGAGTATCTATATCAGATGATATAGGAAATCGACTACCAAGCAGTATAGAATCAGCATTGAGACTTGCCCATGGCTTGATATATGCAGAAATAGTGGAATTACCCGACAACCATAATTCCGAATATAAAAACGGTCAAGTTTTAACTTTCTCAGAGAATTTTGCATGTCCTGAGTCTGGCTTTACTCTTGAAGAAATAGAGCCAAGATTGTTTTCTTTCAACAGCCCCTATGGTGCGTGCAGTTCATGTAATGGGCTCGGTAAGAAAATAAGTGTTGATGCAAACCTGATAGTGCCAGATGAGACACTCTCAATATCTGAGGGTGCTTTAAAGCCAGTAGGTCAAATGCATGCAAATTCTGGGTCTCTAAGAAATGTAATTCTATCATTGGCTGAAAATTGCAAATTTAGCCTTGATATTCCGTGGAAAAATATAGATGAAAAAGTGAAGGATTTGATACTCTTTGGCTCTAGAGAACTAAAATTTCAAGGCTTGGTCAGTATCCTAGAACACCAGATGGATTATAATGAAGCACTTATTGAGAAATATTGCTCTATCATGCACTGCAAGGAATGTACTGGCTATAGATTGAGAAAAGAAGCACTTACAGTGAAAATTGATGAAAAACATATAGGTGAAATATCAGAGCTCAGCATCGATGAATCCCTTAAGTGGTTTGAAAATTTGCCAGACAAGCTCACAGAACAACATAAGCAAATTTCAAATAAAATATTAAACGAAATAATCAAAAGGCTGACATTTTTAAAGGATGTAGGGCTAAATTACCTTACACTTGACCGTGAATCTAGCACTCTCTCTGGTGGTGAAAGCCAGAGGATCAGGCTTGCTTCGCAAATTGGCTCTGGTTTAACAGGAGTGCTATACGTGCTTGACGAACCCTCAATTGGCCTTCATCAATGTGATAATGATCGATTAATTGCCACACTTAAAAATCTGAGAGACATGGGTAATACTGTGATTGTTGTTGAACATGATGAAGACACAATAATGGCTGCTGATTATGTGATTGATATTGGTCCTGGAGCTGGTGTAAACGGAGGAAAAGTTGTTGCAGAAGGAACACCAGGTCAGGTACAAAAAAATTTAGAGAGCATAACAGGACAGTATTTAAGTGGAAAGAAGGAAATTTCAATTTCAAAAAGAAGAAAGCAAGCAACTCAGTTCATAAAGGTAGTTAACGCGTGTGAGAATCACTTAAAAAATATAAATGTTGAATTTCCTATAGGGAATCTCATTTGTGTTACTGGAATATCAGGAGGAGGAAAATCAAGTTTAGTAATAGAAACACTATATAAATATTCAGCACAGAAGATAAATCATTCATCTGTAAAGCATGGCCGATGCGACAAGATAGAAGGCCTTGAGTATATAGATAAAATTATAGAAGTTGATCAATCGCCAATTGGTAGGACCCCAGCATCAAATCCAGCAACATATGTTGGTATGTTTACTCACATCAGAAATTGGTTTGCAGGTCTTCCAGAATCGAAAGCTAGGGGATATAATGTGAGCCGATTTTCATTTAATACCAAGGGAGGAAGATGTGAAGCTTGTAAAGGTGATGGGCATTTAAAGATCGAGATGCATTTCTTACCGGATGTTTATGTGAAATGTGAGCAATGTAGAGGACAGAGGTATAACCGAGAAACATTGGAAGTTACTTACAAGGGAAAATCAATCTCTGATGTACTTGATATGACAATAGATCAAGCATGTGATTTTTTTGCAGATCTTCCAATGATAAAGGAAAAGTTGATTTCTTTACAAGAAGTAGGGCTTGGCTATATAACGCTTGGACAGTCGTCAACGACATTGTCCGGGGGTGAAGCACAACGAATAAAGCTGTCTAAGGAACTATCAAAGCGATTTACCGGAAAAATATTGTATATTCTCGATGAGCCAACAACTGGGTTACATTTTGAAGATGTAAATAATTTACTGAAAATACTCCATAGGTTAGTTGATTTAGGAAACACTGTTATAGTTATTGAGCACAATTTACACGTTATAAAAACTGCTGATTACATAATAGATATTGGTCCAGAGGGTGGAGTAAAAGGTGGCGAAGTGGTTGCTGTAGGAACTCCAGAAAAAGTTGCACAGACTCCAGAAAGCGTTACAGGCAAGTATCTTAAAACATATTTATTGGATCAAGTATCGACTATTTCTTAATAATTAGGTTATGAGGAGTATTTTAAAAGGTATACCTAACATATTTAATTCATGAATCTTCTCTTGCTAAAAAAAGCTACAGATCTCATATTTCCAAACGCATGCGTAAGTTGTGAATGTATAATTGATGAAAGTTATGACTTATGCAGTGAATGCAATAAAAAAATTAATTTTTTAACTAAGCATTACTGTAATGTTTGTGGTGTAGTAATTCCAGATAACATTTATACATGTGGCAAATGCATCAGCAGTCCTCCATTATTTGAAGTGTTAAGATCAGTTTTTGCCTACGATGAACATAGCGAAAATATGATTATAAATTTTAAATTTTTTGATAACTTAAATTATGTGAAAGTCTATGCAAAGTGGATGTACAAAACTAACAAAGACATATTTCAAAATGCAGAGGTCATAATTCCCATACCGCTACATAAAATACGCTTATTTAAACGTAAATATAATCAAGCAGCATTGCTCGCGAAGGAATTAAGTAAGTTATCTAATTTATCTTATACACCATTTGCAATAAAACGTATTTGTCACACTGTACCTCAAGCTGGTCTTTCACTTAAACGGCGTGAAAAAAATTTAAAAAAGGCTTTTAAAATAAGCAACAGCGAAATTATCAAAAACAAAATCGTGATATTGGTTGATGATGTAGTAACAACTGGCGCAACCGCAAGGTCTTGCTCTCAGGAAATTTTAAACTCTGGTGCAAGAGAAGTGAGAGTGCTATCGCTTGCAAGAACTGTATGAAAATCAGCTAAGGTACAACGTTTCATTTTTAGTAAAGGTTTAGTGTTTTACTTTACAAATTCCTCTCAAAAAGTCCAGTTATAGTGTATGCTGGGTCTATAGTTATTTTCTAAATTGAAAGATATAGGGAGTACGCCTACAAAACTTCCTTTTTTGATTAAATAGACATTGAATTGTAAATGTCCATTTCATCTGCTATAAGCGATAACTTTTCGCTCTCAAAACGGAGATTGCTTGCAATATCTGTTAACTTTTCACTAATACCAATTCCCGCTATACAAGCAACGAATAGACAATAATGGAAAAAAAGCCATACTGGAGTAAGTAAAATAGCGAGGTTTAGATGGCATTAAGATCAAAATTATTGGATGAAAAAGTGGTGGAATCAGCAAAAGAGATGTTGAAGAAAGTAAGAAATAATGCGTATGTTGCAAAAAAACTAAATGCTGTAATTGCAGCAAAAAAGCACAGTATAACAGCTGTAGCAAAAATATGTTGCATTTCGAGAAAGGCAATTACTACATGGATAAAGCACATAAAATTTGGAAGAAAAGAAAAATTATTTTCTCCACCTCAACGCCGTAGAAAAACTATATTGAACCAAAGTCAACTTGAACAAATTGAGGTGTGGATAGAGGAAAACCCCAATATTACTATCAGAGAAATGAGAATAAGAATCCAAGAAAGATTTGGTTTGAATATCAGCAAATCCACAATACATCGTAATATGCAAAGAATGAAATTCTCATATATCACACCAAGACCAGTTCATAGTGGACAGGATAAAAATAAGCAAGAGGAGTTTAAAAAAAAACCTCAATGAAACTATTGTCATGCATTCTGAAAAAGAGCTATTTTTCTTCGATGAATCACGGTTTGGTACACATTCAAAAGTTGGACATGGGTGGTTTAAAAAAGGCAGTAGGACACAGGTTAAGGTAAAATTAGGTAGGGAAAATTTTTATCTCTATAGTGCAGTTAATCCCAGAAATGGAGAGAATTTTAGCTTATTCGCACCAAACGTCAACACTGCTTGTATAAATATATTCCTTGAACAGATGTCGCAATATTTAGGAATACGAAAGGCTTTTCTCGTGATGGATTGCGCTAGTTGGCATAAGTCAAAAAGTTTAAAGATACCTAAAAATATCGAAATTATATACCTACCACCATACTCACCTGACCTCAATCCTGTTGAGAGGTTTTGGTTATATATAAAACAGAACATTTTGCGCAATAAAATCTACGATACAATTGTTCTGCTTGAGAGCGCTTTGTGTAAATTTATTACCTCTCTTTCCCCTTCCACGGTTAAACAACTCTGCAATGCTTCTTATTTGGTTCATTAATAATGAGAGTTGGTATAAGTGTTACTTTTTCTGGTGAATGGTGTTCAGGAGCTTTAGTATTCCTATTACAGTCGGCCTTGCACCAAGATCTATTAATTTTCGACAATAAATTATCACTCCAGTATTTATTTTCACACTGTCTGTGGCATAAGTTAAGTAAATCAACTCCACGCAATGTCAATGAAGTAGAATCTTGTATAGATTTTGTCATAATATATCCTTAATTAAATAATATAATATTAATGGATATTATATTAATTTCGGTATAATTACTTTTCAGATACCCTTTCTTTATTGAAAAATTCAGGAAAATGCTGTGTAATCTTTGGTAAAACTTTACGTTAATTTCTCAATTTTGCTAATAGACAATCTTGTTACTTTAGCAATGGTAGTAATATCCATGCCTTCAGCAAGCAATGCTTTTGCCACTTCAGTCTTTCCCGCAATTTTTCCTTTTTCAATACCTTCTTCCATACCTTTTTCTGTAGCATCATCAAGTTTCCGAGCAAGAATAGCCCTTTCATCACAAATACGCGCTTTATTTCTTGTTCATAAGTTATGAATTCTTTTTCTGACCAGTTATAGCCCTTCTCATAATAGTCTAAAAAGGTCATAAAAAGGAAGAATCAATAGAATAACGAAAAGATGAAAATAGAGTCCTGATTCTGTTTTTTATAGCAAACCAATTATGCTCAATTTTGTTAAAATCTGGAGAATATGGAGGCAGATATATAACTTCAGCACCGACACTTTTAACAAATTCACTTATTTTCTATGAAAAGTTGCATTATCCAAAATCACCCAGCAAAAAGCTTGAATTAGCTATTAAAAACGTCTGTATTGCAGTAGCCTTCAAAAATCATAGGCGCCATAATTTTTCCCTTATTCAAAGCTGCAATCATATTTTTGAATACTCACTGCATTCAGAAAAAAATAGGTACATGCTAGTGTAATAGCAGTGGATATAATAATTGGAACAAGTAAAAAAGCCTCTATTAGCTTTCTCACAGAGCTGGCTGGTTTAATGCTGTTATTATTCAATGATGCAAAATAATTTTCACTAAGGTTGGCCATCCATTTTGCGCCAGATAAGACCCTCTCACTATTTTTTTTAGATAAGTTGACTTGTATTTGCTTTCCCATGTTTATAATTATGCTAATAATAAATATGATAAGATCAATATAAATTTTTTACTTCCGTGTTTTTTCTATTGTTGTTTATAATGACTATAGTTACATCACATATTTCTTTCAATTAAATGGATCAGTTATTTATTGCAAATCACTGACTTTTTCAATGGTTTCTTTTTTTAAATAATTCCTAAAAATGTGTTTACTTTTGTTTGTAATTGTGTAGTAACTGCAACGTAAAGTTATAGGAGGTAAAGATGGATTTTGAAAATCTGAAAAAGATATTAAGTGCAATTGATAAAGATGCAAGTGTAAATAAAGATAACGTAATTAATAAAATAAAAGAGGTATTGCGAAGGGAAGATACAATAGCGTATCAAGAGTGGGAAAATAAAAATTTTAGTATAAATCATACATTCATCCAAAGTGATCCTGATGCCGAATTTACATTATTAATTGCAGCTGCAGCAGCTGGCTGTAAGGATTTAGTGAATGTTTTATTAGATAGGCATGCGGATGTTCATGTAGAAGGTGAAAATAGAGAGACTGCCTTGTATCATGCCATTTATAGTGGATGTATAGATGTAGTAAATGCTCTACTAGAAAAAGGTGCGGATGTTAATGTAAAAGACAGAAGTGGCAGTACTCCTTTGCATTATGCTACTGTATATAACTTCATAGATGTAGTAAATGTTCTACTAAAGAGAGGTGCAGGTGTTAATATAAAAGACAGAAATGGTCGGACTCCTTTGCATCATGCTACTATATATAAATTCATAGATGTAGTAAATGTTCTACTAAAAACAGGTGCAGATATTAATGTAAAAGATGAAAATGGTAGTACTCCTTTGCATTATGCTACTTTAAGTAACCATGTAGAGGTAGTATATGCTCTGTTAGCTGAAGGCGCAAGTGTTCATGTAAAAGATAGAAATGGTAGTACTCCTTTGCATTATGCTGCTAAAAATGGCTATTTAGAGATAGTAGATGCTCTACTAGACAGAGGTGCAGATGTTTATGAAAAAGATAGTTTGCAGAAAACTCCTTTGTATTATGCCATTATAAATCACCAAGAAGATATGGTAGAGAGTATAAAAGGGTTTTTAAAAAGTAAAGTAGTTCAAGGTAGTGTAGTTGTTGGTGGCTTAGTTGCCATGTTATGGGAACGTTCAAAAAAGTGTGTCAAACCGAAAAAAAAGTAATAAATTGATATAAAAAATGGAGGTTTGATATGAGTCAAGCAAATAGAACTACTGGTTTGGTAGATTATAAAGAATTAGAAACAAATATCCTGTCATCTATACGAGAAGGAAGACCATTGACAGGAAGAGATGGAGCATTAACACCGTTTATAAAAAGGTTGCTAGAGGCAAGTCTGGAAGGTGAAATAGAAAGCTACATGTCAGCTGAAAGTGAAGAAAATAACCGAAGAAATGGGAGAAACGCAAAAACTTTACGCACGAGTGCAGGCTCATTTGAGCTGCTAACACCAAGAGATAGGGAGGGAAGCTTTGAACCACAAATAGTCAAAAAAAGGCAAACAAGCCTACATCCAGAACTTGAAGCAAAGGTCTTAAGCACATATGCCAGTGGCATGGGATACAGAGATATAGCTTCACATGTTGAGGAAATATATGACCACAAAATATCAGCAGCAGAGATATCTAGTATTACCGATAAACTGCTACCAGTAATCAATGAATGGCGCAGCCGCCCACTGCAATCAGTGTATCCAATAGTATTTATGGATGGCATGTTTTTTAAGGTCAAGGAGGACGGACATTGCATAAGTAAATGTATGTATAATATATTGGGCATAAATCAAAATGGCAGAAAAGAAGTATTAGGTTTTTATTTGGCTGAAAGTGAAGGAGCTAACTTCTGGTTGGGAGTACTAAATGACCTCAAAGAAAGAGGAGTAGAAGATATTCTAATTGCCTGTATTGATGGGCTAAAAAGCTTTCCTACCGCTATAAATAGTGTATTTCCTAAAGCAGAAGTACAGCTATGCATAGTGCATCAGATAAGGAATTCACTGAAGTATGTATCTAGCAAAGATGTAAAAGTTTTCATAAATGATTTGAAAAAAATATATCGTGCTTCAAGTAAAGAGATTGCTGAGAATTATTTGCTTGAGCTGGAAGAAAAATGGAGTGAAAAATATCCCTTGGTTACAAAATCATGGCAAAACAATTGGGAAAATTTGTCTGGTTATTTTAAGTATTCTGGACCAGTTAGGAAGCTGATTTACACCACCAATCCAATTGAGGGATTGCATAGACAAATTAGGAAATTTACTAAAACTAAGGGCTCATTTACTAATACAAATGCCTTGTACAAAAGGTATATTGTGCTATAAAAAAGGTAGAGCAAAAGTGGACTACAGCTTTGCCTAATTGGGCATTAACTATGTCTCAGCTTGACATTTTCTTTCCCAACAGACTGAAAATTGAGTTGAACTAAAAATGCAGCTTGACACAGTTTATTTAACACTCCCCTTTCGTAAATTTTTACTTCCGCACTTCTTTAGTGTTGCTTATAATAACTATAGATTTAGATCTTAATTAGAGGCTTTAATTACCTACTTTAAGTTATTGAATTTCTTGTCATAGCATCTGTCATTCCAGGGTACTGGAATGACAGAAAAAGAACACTGAATTAAAAATACAACATACCATCTTATATCTTAATACTGCATAATACTTCGATCATAGATTGATTAAAGAAACCTTAAGTTATTTCTTTAGCTGGTCTTGCTTTACTATGAAAAGCTTGTACTCTTTAAATATATTATTTATAAATTAATTACTTATAAGCTAAAATATGTTTAGTAGAACTAATATACCTTTTCTTACAGCTGGTGCTATTGCTTCTCTTGCACTACTTACATCTGGAGTTTTTGCTGTAGCTCCTTACGTTACATTTTTATCTTCAGTTGCAGCTTTAAATATAGCTCCCCCTTTTATTTTTATTTTATTTGCGCTTTCTGCAGTAGTAATTGTGTTTTTATATAAAATGATTAAACAAAATAAAAAATCTCAAGAAAACTCGAAAGCTGAAGTCAATGAGCCGAATAAAGGGTTAAGGAAAGAAGAAAATACTCGAGCTCCAATCATAGAAGTATCAGAGGATAAAGGGGCTAAAGAAAATAAAGAGAAGTTTAGTGGTCTAGAAAAAAAAGTCGACAGAATTTCAGAGAATTTTGCAACGAAAGATGAAGTGGATGGGTTAAAAAAAGAGGTTATTGATCTTTCTGCAAAGTTAATTAATAGTCCTGCAACAAAAGATGAAGTAGAAGTAAAGCTGAATATGAAATTTTACGCAAAAGGTGAAGAAAGAGGATGGAATACAGCATTTGATGATATTATATTACCAAGTAGCATAAAAGAAGATCTGAGAGAGATTTGTAAATCAAAAGGCGGAGGATATTTATTGAATGGCAAAGGAGGGACAGGTAAGACTAGTATTTGTGAGGCGATTGCAAATGAAATTAAATCTCAATTTGCTGTCATACGTATTTCTGCATCTTCCTTATGTAATGTAGCGAATATAGATCAAGTTTTTGAGAGGGCAAGAGAAAGCACTCCTTGTATAATTATTATGGAAGAGATTGACGGCATTGGTCTAGATCGCGAGAGTGGTAAAAACAGGAATGTAGAATCTTTAACTCATTTACTCGATAAATTGAATAAAACTTTCCTTGAAGAGAATATAGTAATTGCCACAACTAATCGTGCGAATGATTTAGATGGAGCACTAGTTAGGCATGAGCGCTTGAGAAAAATTGAGATTCCTGTGCTAGAGAAAGAAAGTACACGTAGGGGGATACTAAAAGAACATCTAAAAGAATTAAGCTATAGAGATGTTGAAACTATTGTAAATAGTACTAATGATTTTTCAGTAGCAAATCTTATTGGTTTAGCCAAGTATATACAAGAGGAGAGGGAAAAAATGAAAAGTAAAGGCAAAAGTATACCTATTTTCACTTTATGTGAAAGATTTAAGAAGGAGCATAACATTGAAGATAAGAAAAATGAGAAACATAGTAACGGAAAAATTAAAAACGAGGGTACAAGGATGTCATCTGGCTCATCTAGAAGCTCGTCAGCGAGCTCTTCATTAAGTGATGTTTTTTCTCAAGTAAGTGCACAGCAAATCCAGCAATAAGGAGCGTTACTACACAGTCTGGGATAACGCCATGCAAGTGACACAATTCGAATCATGTCATACCAGTGCTTGACAATAGTTTTTACCCAGAAGGTTCATTGAACTTCTAAAAGGGTGTCATTCCAGTACTGGAATCCAGGAATTTTTTGAGCACGCAAGTTATGCCAAGTTTTTTGTTGGTAAGAAAGGCTGGATCCCAGTACTGGGATGACAGGAAGAGGGCTACTCGGGTGACATCGAAGGGACTACTTGCATGACAACAAAGGTGCTGCTTGCATAACTCAAATTCAAAGAAAAATCATTTAATGTCATTCCAGCGTGTGACGCTGGAATCCAGAAATAAAGAACAATGGATCCTAGTGTCAGCTACTTGGGTGGCACCTATATTCCAGCAAGTGACGCTTTATTAAGTTGTCATTCCAGCACTTGATGCTGGAATCCAGATTTTTTTATTGGATCCCAGTGCTTGACACTGGGATGACAGGAAAAGGAGCACTGGAGTGACATCCTTTTTTTTCTGGATACCAGTCGCATGACACTACTATACAGTAGATCCCAATTTCATCCCAGTCTGGGATCTTCTTTAAAAAATTCAAAAAAATCTATCAAAAAGGAGAATATTATGTCTACAATAATTTTATCATCAATTTTAAGTAAAGCGGGCAGTATTTTTGGCCCAATTGGCCAGATTGTTGGCTCAGAACTCGGTGCTCTTCTTGGTGCACAGCTTGATAATGCAATATTTGGTCTTGGTGCTGAGCAAAAAGTGATACACGGACCAAGGCTAAAAAATCTGCAAGTTCAAACCTCAACCTATGGTAAAGCAATTCCAATTATCTACGGCACTGCTCGTGTTGCTGGAAACATTATTTGGTCACAGCCAATAAAAGAAGAGGCGATAACTACCAAAATTGGAAGAGGTATAAATATTGCATATAACTACTATGCAACGCTTGCAATTGCAATCTGCAAGGGGGAAGTAGAAAGATTAAACAGAATCTGGGCGAATACAAAATCGCTCAGTTTTGATGAAATAGATTATACTTTTTATCACGGCAGAGAAGATCAAAACCCTGATCCGTTTATATTGTCTCTTGAGGGAGAAAAAAACGTACCTGCCTATAGGGGAATATCTTACATAGTTATCAAGAATTTTCCTTTAGCAGACTACAACAATCGCGTTCCGGTGTTTACATTTGAAGTGCAAACTGCGTTAAAGCTTAGTGGATTCTCAGTCGCAGAAAACGTTGAGAATATCAATATTATACCAGGTTCAGGAGAGTTTGTGTATGATACAAAAATACAGAAGAAAATTGCGCGAGAAAAAATAAGCAGTAGCCAATATATCCCATATGGGCTGGCACAAAGGGTAAATCACAATAATCACACAAAAAAGAGCGATGCTATGCTTTCTTTGGACCAATTGAAGGAAAGTTTACCAAATGTTGAATGGGCATCGGTAGTGGTTAATTGGTTTGCGAGCAGTTTAAATATCAAAGATTGTAAAATATATCCTGCAGTTGAATTTCAAGACGATTCTGCTATAGTACCTGATGATTGGCAAGTAGGCAGTATTACCAGAGATAAGGCTCAGCTGATTTCAAAAGATAATAATGGAAATCCAAGGTATGGTGGTACAGTTAGCGATGCAGGATTGATTAGATATATAGAAGAACTACATAGTAGAGGTTATAAGGTGATGCTCTACCCAATGCCCTTGCTTGACACAAAAAACAAAGAGTGGCGAGGAAAATTGAGCGGTACTCCTCAGGATATAAGTGATTTTTTTGAGAATCAGTATAGCAAATTCATAGAGCATTACACGAGCATTGCCAAACAAACTAAAGTGGAAGGGTTTATTATTGGTTCTGAGTTTGCTCAGCTTACCAGAGTAAAAGATGTAGAGGGCAATTATCCTGCAGTGGTAGAGCTGGTCAAACTTGCAAAGCGAATAAAACTTCAGCTCGGGAAAGAAGTAACAGTGACTTATGCTGCTGATTGGAGCGAGTATCATTCATATGATGGTTGGTATAATATGGATGAACTTTGGTCTTCGGAGTTTATCGATGTTGTTGGTATAGATGCTTATTTTCCACTCACCGATGGCCCAGAACCTCCTTTTGGTTATTCTGCGGAAGATGTAATCTATGGTTGGAACAGCGGAGTAGGGTATGATTATTTTTACGATTACTCAAAGAGTAGAACCGAAAAAGTAAAATATAACAACAGTAAATACGCGTGGAAGAATATAGAAAAATGGTGGAGTGAAGCTCATGTAAATCCAGGCGGTAGCAAGACAAAATGGCAACCAAAAATGAAGAAAATATGGTTTACCGAATATGGATTTTCCAGTATGAATGGCTGCACTAATGAGCCAAATGTATTTGTTGATAAAGGTAGCATAGAAAGTAATACCAATTCCCGCTATACAAGCAACGAATAGACGATAATGGAAAAAAAGCCATACTGGAGTAAGTAAAACAGCGAGGTTTAGATGGCATTAAGATCAAAATTATTGGATGAAAAAGTGGTGGAATCAGCAAAAGAGATGCTGAAGAAAGTAAGAAATAATGCGTATGTTGCAAAAAAACTAAATGCTGTAATTGCAGCAAAAAAGCACAGTATAACAGCTGTAGCAAAAATATGTTGCATTTCGAGAAAGGCAATTACTACATGGATAAAGCACATAAAATTTGGAAGAGAAGAAAAATTATTTTCTCCACCTCAACGCCGTAGAAAAACTATATTGAACCAAAGTCAACTTGAACAAATTGAGGTGTGGATAGAGGAAAACCCCAATATTACTATTAGAGAAATGAGAATAAGAATCCAAGAAAGATTTGGTTTGAATATCAGCAAATCCACAATACATCGTAATATGCAAAGAATGAAATTCTCATATATCACACCAAGACCAGTTCATAGTGGACAGGATAAAAATAAGCAAGAGGAGTTTAAAAAAAAACCTCAATGAAACTATTGTCATGCATTCTGAAAAAGAGCTATTTTTCTTCGATGAATCACGGTTTGGTACACATTCAAAAGTTGGACATGGGTGGTTTAAAAAAGGCAGTAGGACACAGGTTAAGGTAAAATTAGGTAGGGAAAATTTTTATCTCTATAGTGCAGTTAATCCCAGAAATGGAGAGAATTTTAGCTTATTTGCACCAAACGTCAACACTGCTTGTATAAATATATTCCTTGAACAGATGTCGCAATATTTAGGAATACGAAAGGCTTTTCTCGTGATGGATTGCGCTAGTTGGCATAAGTCAAAAAGTTTAAAGATACCTAAAAATATCGAAATTATATACCTACCACCATACTCACCTGACCTCAATCCTGTTGAGAGGTTTTGGTTATATATAAAACAGAACATTTTGCGCAATAAAATCTACGATACAATTGTTCTGCTTGAGAGCGCTTTGTGTAAATTTATTACCTCTCTTTCCCCTTCCACGGTTAAACAACTCTGCAATGCTTCTTATTTGGTTCATTAATAATGAGAGTTGGTATAAGTATCCACGATACTCAAACGGAGAGGTAAGCTTTCTTTCGCAGAAAATTGCAATCGAAGGAACACTAAAAAGGTGGCAAAGCTCAGAAATGGTGGAGAAAATGTTCCTCTGGGCGTGGGATGCAAGACCATTTCCTTATTTTCCCAATTTATGTGATATGTGGGCTGATTGCCATAACTGGCAGACAGGCCATTGGATTCAAGGGAAAATTTCACAACTTGATATATTTGATGTTTTATCTGATTTATTACAAAAGGCCGGCTTAAAAAGCGATCAGTTTGATACAAGTGATGTTAAAGGATTGCTGTCTGGGTATGTAATAAATGACCAGCAATCAGTACGTTCCATCATTAGAATGCTACAAAATTGTTATTTCTTTGATGTTGTCGAGCAAGACTCTAAACTGAAATTTATTCAAAAGGGCAGGGGAGTTACAACTGTAGTACCCATTGATGAGATAGTTTCCAATAACAGTTTAAGGTCGGTACAACTTAGTCAATTAGATTTAAACAATAAGATCAACGTCGTTTATTTTAACCGCAATTTTGGCTATCCAATTGATGTGAAATATGCTGAACTGCCAAAGCAGGGCAATGCTGCAACAGTTCCAATACCGCTAATTATGGAAGAGGGTGAGGCGCAAAATATAGCTGAAGTTTTACTTTATTCTTCGTGGCAAGAGAGAAATGTATACAACTTTAAGCTACCGATAAAATATGCATGGCTTTTACCAAGTGATGTCATAGCAATTTCAGATGGCGAGAAAAGACATACGATAAGAATTGTAAAGACAAAGTTTGAAAGCATGTCCATTCAAGTAATAGGAGTTGGTTATGATCCCTCTATATACAAGCTCTCCTTTTCTTCAACAAAATCACTTATGCTGAAAGAATATCCTCCTTCTCATATCAGTAAAACCATCATAGAAATGATCGATTTACCGTATATTAAAGGTAATATTACAAATTTTACTTTAACTAGTGAAGAGGAAAATTGGAAAGGAGCAACGCTCTTTATTTCGTATGATGATAAAGATTATAAGCCCATCGCAAGTGCAAACATACAATCTACTTACGGATATGTAATCGAATCTACCGATGAGGGAATTACAGTAGTGCTACGTTTTGGTAAGCTAGATGTCATGAGTCCAACTGTGTTAGCTCTGGTTGGCAAAGAGGTAATAAAATTTGAAAGTGCAAAGCTTATAGACAAGAATAAATACAAATTGAGTAACCTCATTAGAGAACAAGAGGGCACTAAGAAATATGAATACACCTCAGGTGAAAAATTCGTTCTACTTGATGATTCAATAATTTCTTTCGAAGTGCAAGAAGGAAGAAAATTTTACCTAAAAGCAGTCACTTATGGTGATTCATTGGAAAATACGGAAACAAAAGTTCTCACAATTGACAATTAACGCAGTATATGTTAGTATTATATGTGTAAAGTAATTATAAAGCTTATTATGTCAAGAGAAATGGTTAATGCATTGAAATCTCAAGTAAAAGAGCTCAAACATGCTAATTTAGTAGCTAAAGGATTAAGCTCACAGGGTTGGTATGAAATTTACTCTGGCAAGGGAACATATATAGATCTCCATAGATGCGGTGATATTACTATTAATGGACAAAAAGTAACTAGTGAGTTTATTGGAGAACTATACTCAAAGCATGAAAGTCTGGTTATAATAGGAGACAACTATCATCCATTTCTGAAAGCAGTTTTTACAGAAATGTTTGAACACGTTGGTGCAGCAGTTCCTAATGACTATATTATGGAAGAATTGATAAATAACTATTATCAGGGCGGATATATTTTTTTCGTTGTTTCTATTCCGAATAAAATACTTAATTCGTTAGAATCGTACGCAAAAAATAAAATAATAAAGCACAATATGGATTGTCATGAACCCAATTGTCTAAAACTTAGTTTCAGTGTGAAATATACAAATATAGTGGACATGGATAGTTATGGTGGGATAATGTGTATCAAAGAACACGATTTATGCAATTCAGTAGAATTTAATCTGAAATATAAGGGCGAAAATGTGACATATGAAGATGGTAAAATTCTACTTAAAATCCCCAAAGAGTTAGAAAATTACAAAGCTGGTAATGACAGTCTGCTCGATAAGCTTACTGATATTATTAATAAGCTTGTTGAATACTTTAAAAAGCTCTGCGAGAAATTGGGCTTTAAGTTTGATACAAAAATAGAGTACAATTCTGAGCGTAATATAAACATAGAGCACAACCTTGGTAAGCCACTGAAGGTGATAGATGAGCCAGATATATATGCTGTCAATGGCTTAGAGCTCAGAGGACGCTGAATTCAATCAGAAGCGAGAGCTTTTAGTTGAGTTTTTTTTTTGCTAAAATCTTATTATAGTATAAATGTGTTGAGATGACCGGCGATGTAAAAAAATTATCAAATAAAGCGCCAATAATACTAACGTGGGTACCCAGGGTACATGGTACATCTTTACCTGATGGTAAGAACAGCGACCTTAATTACTTAGATATAATCAAAAACCATAAATTAATAAATAAAGAAGAGAGGGATATATATTTGGTTATTAATGGTCCTGGATTTGAGCAAAGTCAAATAGATGACTTGAAACATAAACTTAAGGAAGTTAAAGGAGTACATGTTATAGATTTACACCAATATAATTGGGGCAAAATAGATCAAGGATGGAAGATAGATGGAAGGGATATCAGTATAAAAGACTTCTTTAGAGATATGTATAATATGGAAGAGAAGGAAAGGATGTATTTTGCCGTTGAAATAGATACACTTAGATTAATTGCTCTTGCTCTTGTCAAGCAGTTTGCAAAACAAGGAAGTGCAATATATATAGATTTTGATGCTCTAGCGGCTATTAATGTTCATATAGGAAAGAACATAACAATTCCTAAAGATATATTATTGGGGTATGTTGGAGTATCTTACGATTCTTCTAAAAAGAAAGTTATTGAAACACGCTTGAATAATGATCTGATTGCAATAAGTAATCAAGATGTAGCAGTTGACATTTTATCTGAGTATAAAGCTAAGATACTAAGTCAAAAAGAAATGTGTGATGAATTAGTCAGGTTTGTGCCATTTTTCAGAGAAAAGCTAGCTCGATCCAAAGAATTCTATTCTTCTATTTTGAAAATTATTGATAATCAGCTGGAAAGAGCTCTTATATTAAAAGAAAGTATTGATAACCTGGAAGTAGCTATTGAATCAGGAGAAATTGGTGATGCAGCAGTTACTATATGTAAGAAAAATTTTGATGGTTCAGTGAGAGACTGGATTGAATGTGTTAAATTGGAAAAGGCTAATGGTAAAATGGAAGATGTTATAAAGAAATTAAATGAAACGAAGCATGAATATATAAGAAACCTTAGTGAAATAAAACTTCAAGAAGAATGTCTTGCGAAATTCAGTGATAATCCTACAATAAAGGGGTTATATGAGGCAGATGTGGTAGCTCATATTAATGATCCTAGTAAAAGTTTGAATTCAGGTCACTGTGCTACTTTGAGTAAAGTTGACGGGGAATTGATGGGTAGTAGCGAGCAAAATAAATGGAAATTGTTTTCTTTTCCAGAGAAGAATGGTAACTATGTTAATGTTAAAGATAGTAGTGATTTATCATGGGCAAGGGAAGACTTGTATTGTAAGCAGCAAGTAAGTGGCAAATTAGAAGAGGCAAAGGTGGGTCGGGTAGCAATGGAAAAGCTATCGCTTGTATAACAGTTATTAAAGAGTTTTCTATTTTTAGTATAGAAAGTTCTTTAAAGCGATCTGCAAATGAAAAAGTACGGAAGTGGAATAGTTGATAATCATATGTTAATCTATGTGATAGAGGGAGTAATATGGCAAAAAAAATAGTTAATGCATTAAAATCTGAAGTAGAAAAGCTCAAGTATGCTGATTTAAAATCAGTGCAAATAAAATCAGATGGTTGGAACTCTGGTTACAAAGCATATATTGACCTTGATAGATCGCACAACCTTACTATTAACGAACAAAAAGTAACCAATGAGCTTGTCAAGGAGCTATATTCAAAACATAAAGATCTCATTTTAGGGAATGAAAAAGGAAAAAAATTATTGTTTGTTTCTTAAAGTAGTTTTTATAGAAATGTTTATACGTATTGGTGCAACAGTTCCAAATGACCCTATTATGGAAGAATTGATAACTAGTTATCATCAAGAAGGATATAATCATTTTCTGTTTTTCCGTATATTTAGGGTCCTTTCCTCATTTGATTTGCTTATGTTAGATTCTGACCTAACAGCAACTTATAGTATGGATTGCCGTGACTCCAACTGTCTAAAACTCAATTTTAGCATGGAATGTATAAAGGTACGTAGCAGTGATATTGTTAATGATATTAAAACACCAAATTTTCACAGTTCAATAGAATTTAAGTTAAAATCTAAGGGTAGAAATATAACATATGAAGATGGTAAAGTATCTCTTACTATTCCAAAAGAGCTAAAAAATTATAAAGCAAGTGGTAGAAATTTTTTTGATATTGCTACTGAACGTTTTCAAGAATTTTGTGAGAATTTAGGATTTAATTTTGAGGCAAAAGTGGAACATAGCTTGGATGAGCCACTTACGGTATTAAAAGATGCAAATACATTCCATGATAAGAATTTAAGCTTGGTTAAGTAATTCAAGATAAGATATTGAGATTCGCGTTTTTAAAGCTAGAAAATACATCCCTTGAGAGAATGATTTCTACTGAAAGCAAAAGGCCGGGAGTGTTAAATAAACTGTGTCAAGCCGCATTTTTAGTTCAACTCAATTTTAACCTACAAGGAAAAAAGATATCAAGTTAAGACATAGTCAAAGCCCAATCATGTATAGGCACAGTCGATTTTTCTCCTGCCTTCTTTATAGCACAATATACCTGTTTATACAAGCTAGTAAATGAGCCCTTGGTTTTAGTAAATTTTCTGATCTGTCTATGTAACCCCTCAATAGGATTTGTGGTATAAATTAATTTTCTCACAGGGCCGGAATATTTAAAATAACTAGACAGATTTTCCCAATTATTCTGCCAAAACCAAAGGATATTTTTCTCCCCATTTTTCCTCCAGTTCAAGTCTCGGCTATTTCTCTACTTGTAGCACAATATATTTTTTTCAAATCATTCATGAAAACTTTCACATCCTTGCTCGATACATATTTTAGTGAATTCCTTATTTGATGCACGATACATTTCTGCATTGGAAAATACACTATTTATAGCTGTGGGAAAGCTTTTTAACGCAAGCTATCATCTACTCCTCTTTCTTTGAGGTCATTTAGCACTCCCAACCAGATTCTTTATAGTCTACCAATCCGGTAGTTCTGTTTGCTACTTTTTGACTCATTGTCAAACTTCCATTTTTTGTTTCTATTTTATTTTTACTTCTCGGTTTGACACAGTTTATTTAACACTCCCTCAAAACCCTTTTTGCACCACCTTTTAAACCTCTTATGTATACTTCTGTAATTGTGGTAAATTTTTGATCATTGGCAGCCACTTCTCCACACTGCTTCCATACATATTCTCAACTTTTCCTCGCTTTTACTGTGTATTCCTTTTGTGCTCTTTAAAACGGTACCTTCTATATATATATTTATTGTCATTAGGCTAAGTTACCGCTTTTTTTCCATTTTTATACTTCCTGCCCTTGATTAATTTGACCTGCTAACATTTTGTTTACAGGGCCTGCTATTAACTCTGCACAATTTATTCTTATGGTAAAAACTTCTTCTTCACTTTTATTTTTCCTTAACTTGACGCGTATGGTTTGTTGAATACTCCTGTTTGTCAAGGAATTTCTATTGATGAAGGTTATGGCTCAGAAGATTACTGAAATTTTGAAAAATGCAGCCTACTTCTATATTCAAATATATCAAGCAGTAATTCAAAATTAGCTATTATACCTTTTGCATTATTATATGCAAGATTGAGCAACTCTCTGTCCTCATATAAATCAGCAAATTTAAATTCCATGCACCCTGATTGTTTTGTGCCTAGAATATCTCCGCTACCCCTCAGCATCATATCCTTTTCAGCAATATAAAATCCATCTTGTGACTCACACATAATCTTTAACTTTGAATACGAACTTTTACTGAGATTATCATATAACAGTACACAAAAAGATGGCTTGTTTCCTCGCCCTACTCTACCTCGTAGCTGATGTAATTGCGATAACCCGAACTGCTCTGCATTCTCTATAATCATAATAGTTGCATCTGGTACATCTATACCAACTTCTATCACAGTGGTTGCAACAAGCAGAGAAAATTCATTCCTCTTGAAGGAAAACATCACTTGGTCTTTCTGCTCTTGAGTTAGTTTTCCGTGTATTATTCCAACTCTATCAAAAAATGTCTTTTGTAGTTCCTGAAAGCGCATTTCTGCTGCGGCAATATTGAGTTCTTCGTTTTCTTCTATATATGGACAAATCCAATATGCTTTTTCGCCTCTATTTATAGCATCTTTCAGTCTTTGAATAATATCTGATACTTTTTTAACGTTCATAATAACGGTTTTTATTGGCAATCTAGATTTTGGTTTTTCCCTTAAAATAGAACATTCAACATCACCATACATAGCTTGCTGCAAGGTTCTTGGAATGGGAGTTGCAGTAACAAAAAGTATATCGGTATTTTCTCCTTTTCCTACCAACCGATTCCTCTGCATCACTCCAAATCGCTGTTGTTCGTCTATGACTGCAAGCCCTAAATTTTTAAATGTAACGTTAGCTTGAAATAATGCATGAGTACCAATTACTATATTTAAAATACCACTTGCAAGTTCGTTCATGATAGTCTTTCTTTCCTTGCGCGTAGTTTTACCAGTGAGCAGAGCAACTTTTATATCAGTGCAAGATAGAGCTTCTTCGATCCAATTATAATGTTGCTCCGCTAAGATAGTGGTTGGTGCCATTAGAGCTGCCTGCATATTATTTTCTACCACATTCAGCATCGCAAAGAGTGCAACCACGGTTTTTCCACTACCAACGTCACCTTGCAGCAGACTTACCATACGGTATCTGGATTTTTGTCTTTCTGAGACTTCATCTATCGCTCGAATTTGATCATTTGTTAATTGGAACGGTAATTCATTTAAGACCTGCTCTTTGTATTTACTCAATATTATAAATTCTCTTCCCCCCTTTTTCACATGATTTTCCCTCGCAAGTTTTAGCGCCAGCTGATATGCAAATAGCTCATCATAAGCAAGTCTTTCTCTGCAAACTTCTGCTTCTGCGAGTGAGCTCGGTCTGTGTAATCTCATGATACTTTCTTTCCAATTCAGCCATTTTTTTTGCTTTATTAATGTTTCATCTATCCACTCTGGCAAATCAGGCAAATCTTTTAAGTTAGAACTTATTATGTTTCTAATGCTCTTGTTAGTAATACCGCGACATAATTGGTAAATTGGCTCTATGCAGGCTATTTCTTTAAATTGATTGATATCAGATAACATATAATCTGGGTGAGTAATTTGCCAATGTTCGGCAAACTTTTTAAGTTTACCACTGATGACTATATCTGTTCCAACTGGAAATAATTTATACAAATATTTAACTGAGTAATTAAAAAAAACTATAAATAAATACTGACTTTCACTTTCAACGATCATTTTATATGGCCTACCTCTAACAGTGGGGCGCTGGTGCTCATACACTTTTGCCACAAAAGTTGTAAATTCTCCCACTTGAGCGTTAGGTAGTGATTTACTTCTATCCACATAACTGAGCGGCCTATAAAACAGCAAGTCCATTACTCTATCTCCACCGCAAAGTTTAGGCAATATTGCGGAATGAAACCTTGGTATATTCTCAATTTTACTATTTAGAAAAGTCAGTACACTTGACTGCTCATCAACATTCATACTGTGTAAAACCGTTTATTCATAATAGAGCCTTACTAAAATCCTGTCACCCTATTATGACTGTCTATGTTAAGTATATTATTGACATATTAACTATTTTTATGTATTATTATACTATCAGCAATTCATATCAAAGTATTAACAATGAACAACTCTATACAGGAAAAAAATGAAAATCCAGTCGTTACACTCAAAGCTCAGGCAGAAAAGTTCGATTTTAGCAGGTTAAGGGCCGATAAAAATAATGAGTTAGCAATCACTGGAAAGCAGATGTATGACGATTTTCGAAGAATGAGATTTGTTATTAACAGAAAAAGTCTAGACGAAAATTTAATTGGTGCATTGATAGATGGAGTCGATCAAAATAATAATTTTGATGAAGTTTGGGATAGACATTATAAAAAGCAAGAGATACCTGGCAATAAAAAAACCGACCAATATAAAGAGGAGTTTGAAAGGTTTTACAATCTAGGTGAAGGGTACACTCATCTATTACTAAAAAAAGGAGATAAAAACAATAATTATCGTCCAATTGCAAAAGAAGTTTTCAGGGAAATGTTCAAATATGCTGAAGCAAAAGTTCCAAGTGATCCTATTTTGGAAGAGTTAATCACCAGTTGTAACCAACTTGGTTATGAAGGTAATTTGTCTTTTTACGTTGATATACCTGCGTTAGGAAGTTATAGCCTCTTCTCTGGGGTTCTCACGAAAACAATAAATATTAATTGCACTGAATCAAGTTGTACAAAAATTGAATCTAAAATATCTACATCTGTATTAGACCCTAACAAGACAAGGGGACATGAAAATTCAAAAGGTGCATCTATAGCTACTATACAAAGTTCAATTGAATTTACACTTGAATCTCAAGATGGGAAAGATGATGTAGTATATCAAGATGGCAAATTGTCACTTACTGTACCTCGAAAATTGAGAGATTATAAAACTGATGACAGAAACCTATTTGATATCATTAAAGAATATTTCTACAAATTCTGCGAGAAGTTAGGATTTAAATTAAAAATAAAACATAATTTAGGCGATTCAATCGAAGTGAATAGCCGTCTGGAAAGTGTGCAGCCACCCATTCATAGCAATGAACACGAAAATACACCCTAATTAAAATATTTCAAAGCTTATTTGCATAGTCAGTTGTACTAGACACAACTTAATCTGACAGATTAAGTATAAACTATTACAATTTTTTTTATATATTAATCGAGAAGAGTCCTAAAGAGTTAACGTTTTGCTAATTATTTTATACTAAAATAAACATATACAAATAATGTAGGAGAATGTCATGCGGTCTAATTTCAATTTATACCAATTCCCGCTATACAAGCAACGAATAGACAATAATGGAAAAAAAGCCATACTGGAGTAAGTAAAATAGCGAGGTTTAGATGGCATTAAGATCAAAATTATTGGATGAAAAAGTGGTGGAATCAGCAAAAGAGATGCTGAAGAAAGTAAGAAATAATGCGTATGTTGCAAAAAAACTAAATGCTGTAATTGCAGCAAAAAAGCACAGTATAACAGCTGTAGCAAAAATATGTTGCATTTCGAGAAAGGCAATTACTACATGGATAAAGCACATAAAATTTGGAAGAGAAGAAAAATTATTTTCTCCACCTCAACGCCGTAGAAAAACTATATTGAACCAAAGTCAACTTGAACAAATTGAGGTGTGGATAGAGGAAAACCCCAATATTACTATTAGAGAAATGAGAATAAGAATCCAAGAAAGATTTGGTTTGAATATCAGCAAATCCACAATACATCGTAATATGCAAAGAATGAAATTCTCATATATCACACCAAGACCAGTTCATAGTGGACAGGATAAAAATAAGCAAGAGGAGTTTAAAAAAAAACCTCAATGAAACTATTGTCATGCATTCTGAAAAAGAGCTATTTTTCTTCGATGAATCACGGTTTGGTACACATTCAAAAGTTGGACATGGGTGGTTTAAAAAAGGCAGTAGGACACAGGTTAAGGTAAAATTAGGTAGGGAAAATTTTTATCTCTATAGTGCAGTTAATCCCAGAAATGGAGAGAATTTTAGCTTATTTGCACCAAACGTCAACACTGCTTGTATAAATATATTCCTTGAACAGATGTCGCAATATTTAGGAATACGAAAGGCTTTTCTCGTGATGGATTGCGCTAGTTGGCATAAGTCAAAAAGTTTAAAGATACCTAAAAATATCGAAATTATATACCTACCACCATACTCACCTGACCTCAATCCTGTTGAGAGGTTTTGGTTATATATAAAACAGAACATTTTGCGCAATAAAATCTACGATACAATTGTTCTGCTTGAGAGCGCTTTGTGTAAATTTATTACTTCTCTTTCCCCTTCCACGGTTAAACAACTCTGCAATGCTTCTTATTTGGTTCATTAATAATGAGAGTTGGTATTACTTGATAAATATGGATATGTATCTGATGCAAATGAATTGTCTCATCAACAAATGGGAATGTATGATGATTTAGGAAGATATGAAGTTGCTGATGAAGATATGATGTACCAAAAAAACTATGGTATTATTGGTGATAATTTAAAAAAAGTAACAAATCTGACTGGAGATACAGCAAAGAGTATAGCAGATCAACTTATTAAACCTGTTAGTGATCAGGTTGCAAAGCAAATCGTTGTTCCATTAGAACCTGTACATGATCTCAAGAAAGGAATAAACTAAGAGATAATGTATATAAGTTAGGATATATGAGGAGTGTATACCCAAGTGATATAAGTCGGGAAAGATTTGAGATTATATTACCAGATCTAGAATCCTGTAGAAAAAAAACAAAACCAAGAAAACTGGATTTATATGAGTTATTTTGCGGTGTACTTTATGTGCTAAAAAGTGGCTGTCAGTGGCGAATGCTACCAAAAGAGTTTCCAAAATGGCGCAATTGTTACGATTACTTCAAGAGATGGAGTAAAAAACCGAATGAAGATAGAGAAAGTGTTCTAGAAATTGTCTTAAAAAAAATTAGTTGGAGAGGTTCGTTTCAACAGTGGTCGGAATACAAAAACAAGCTTCTGCATCATTGATGCTCAAAGTGTAAAAAACACCGATATTGCTGAAGAAAAAGGTTATGATGCCGGCAAGAAAATTTCAGGAATAAAGCGTCATATTGCAGTAGATACGCAAGGTTTGCCACATGCAATTTATATTACTACAGCTAATATCGGAGATCGTACTGCTGCTGTAGAGATGATTTGTAACGCAAGAAAAAATCTTTCCGAAGTTCAAAATATACTAGTTGATGCAGGTTATACAGGAGAAAATTTTGCAACTCAAATAAAAACGACTATTGGTGCAACCGTTGAAGTAATAAAACGAAGTGAATTACATACCTTTGTTGTATTGCCAAAAAGGTGGGTTGTAGAGCGTTCTTTTGCTTGGCTGGAAAAGTGTAGACGGTTATGGAAAAATTGCGAGCGTAAACTCAATACTAGACTACAAATGGTCGTTCTAGCTTTTACTGCCTTGCTCCTCAAAAGATTATGAACAGGCTCTTAGGAACGGAGATTATAAGTAAAATTGTCGTACCTATTACAAAGAAAGTTGCAGAACAAAATCAAGACATGATAAAAGAGCTAACAGATAAACTCATGGTTCGCGTGGAAGATTTTGCTCGGTTACAAATAGAAAAATTAAAAGAAGACGTAAAGCAAGAGATAACATCAATACCAGGTAAAGTTTTAGAGAAGATAAAACCTTCTTCATGGCTTCCATGGAAAGCAGAAAGTTTGGATGAAGCTTATTCTGACACTTATGTACCAAATGATATAGATGAATTTGCATGGTAGAGCTTCAAGTTTTAGCAAAATGTTTTTTGGTTTATATTCGCTTGAGGTTAACATCATTGGCCTTAAGCATTTTTTTAATGCTAAATGATCTTACTGTATATCTACAAATTCTTCCTGTGATTTTCAACTCTAGAGGTTATGCTTAAATTATAATGTCTACCAAAAAAATAGTCATTTTGCTTGGATATTTGATATAATTTAGATCTATTAAAGCAAAAGCATGAATGAAGTGATAACGTTTGGTTGTCGTCTAAACTTTTACGAGAGCGAGTTAATCAAAGAAGCATTAAAAAAAGCAAAGAGAGAGAATGTTGTTGTAGTGCATAGCTGTGCAGTGACAAACGAAGCAGAACGTCAAGTAAAGCAGAAAATACGTAAGATCTATAAGAATGACCCAAGTAAAGAAATTATCGTAGTTGGCTGCGCTGTTCAATTAGATCCTAAATCATATAGTGATATTCCTGGCGTAAGTAAAGTGCTAGGTAATCAAGACAAGCTAAGAGCTGAAAATTATCTACTAAATAATGATGAAATCTTAGTCAGTGATAACCAAGTAGAACCTCTTCTCATTAATGGATTTGAAGATAAATCAAGGGCATTTATTGAAATTCAAAATGGTTGTAATCATAGCTGCACATTTTGCTCAATTACTGAGGCAAGAGGAAATAATCGATCTGTGCCAGTAAACAATATTATAGAGCAAATTAAGATTTTTATAGACAATGGATATCAAGAAGTGGTGTTTACAGGTGTTGATATTACTGACTTTGGTACAGATTTGTTTGGTAAGCCATCACTTGGTTCAATAATTAGAAGAGTTTTAAAGGATATACCACAGTTAAAGAGATTAAGACTTTCCTCTATTGATGTTGCTGAAGTTGATGATGAATTAATGGATTTAATAGCTAATGAGTCAAGACTTATGCCTCACTTACACTTGAGTCTACAGTCTGGTAATAATTTAATACTAAAGAGAATGAAACGTCGTCACAATAGAGAACAAGTGATAGAATTTTATCATAAAATGAAGAGCTTAAGACCTAATATAGCATTTGGCGCTGATATTATTGCTGGATTTCCAACAGAAACTGATGAAATGTTTCAGGATACAGTTGATTTACTGAAAAAAATAAATGTAGTTTATCTACATGCTTTTCCATATTCAGAGCGGAAAAACACACCTGCTGCACGAATGCCACAAACACCAGAGAATGTGCGTAAAGAACGAGTAAAGCATCTAAGAGAAATAAATAAAGAAATGATGAGCAGTTTTTATCAATCTTTGCTCGGCACTGAGCAAAGCGTTTTGGTTGAGCAGAATAATATTGGTAGAACAGAAAATTTTGCATTAATAAAACTTACATCAAGAGTTCAAGCTAAAAGTATTGTGAAAGCTCATGTTAAAGGAATAGAAAATAATTGTTTAATTGGAAATATTATTTCTTAATTTTTGTACATTAAAGGAATATATGATATAGTAGTTGTACTATAAGTGATAATTCATTTATGATAATTAGAATATCTATTGCTTTATTTTTCATCTTCATTCCATGTGTCTATTTTTTTATTACTTATATCAGTAACAATACACACATTGAGCAAGTACAACCCTTAAAACTAGAAACAGACAATAATGAAAATGTAATACGTTCTGAAGAGGTTGCTGAAAAAGAAATACCAATAAAATATCAAGAACTTGAAAGTAATTCACCTTCTGTTTTTCAAGTAACTGATCAGAAAAATATGTGTCCATATATTGCAGATCAAGCTGAGTCTACAAAAGAAAAATCAAAAAAACTTGATTTTTATGTTAGTGCTAATGGTGGTAAGATATACCATGATAACTCAGAAACATTTGTAAAGGGCATTAACGAAATAGGGAAATGGTTTGTTAATTTAATCAATACAGATGCTGATAGTAATTTTTTTAAACAAATAGTAATAGAGTATATAAAAGAGAAATTAAAAGATGAAATTGGAAATATACAGCGGTTTAATGGTAAAATTGATTTCCAGTGGCTTAGGAGCGTATCTTTAGGTTACTATGCTGGGGAAAATGGCCGAGTTGATTTTGAAGCCATATATTCTACAGCCAATATTGAAGATAGTAATTCTTCTCCGATATTTGATAAATCAGCAAGTGTGTTTGCATTTTTATTAAATTTTTATTATAATCCCAACATTCAAAGTACGCAATTTGCTCCGTACATTGGTCTTGGTATAGGACCAACAGTTTTGAGATTAAAAAAGATTAATGAGTCACCAGAAAATTCAATGCCACTGAATATTCCTTGGTTTGCTTATCAAATAAAGCTTGGTGTTAACTACTCAATAATTCCAGAAGTTAAAACCTTTCTCGGCTATCGTTACTTTGATATTCCAACACCTGTTGCAGACTATGTATTCACTCATAATATTGAAGTTGGTTTGATGTTTAATTTTTAGTAATAATATCTGGTCAAGAGTATCTGAAGCAAAAGTGGTCAGTGCTTCTTTTCTTGCCATTAGACTTCTTGGATAACTTCAGAAACAAGTAGTAGAAGCAATATTAAGGAAGGTATAAAATTTGAAAAGGTAAGTAAACTTGATGAAGAGGGGTTTTGAATACTAACAAGAGTAAAAAGAAAAACATTGGAAAGATAATAGAAATTTTAATAGAGGAAGAGGCCAAGAAAAAGGCAAGAGGAGGAAACCCAAATAAACAATGCATGTTGTTAATAGCACTAGGCTCTGTGGAATTTACTATGAGGTTGCGTATAGAGTATCAGAGTGTTCATTTGAGTAGCAAGTTAGATGATATTAGCAGTTATAATGTGCTGCAATGGGAGTGTTAAATAAACTGTGTCAAGCCGCATTTTTAGTTCAACTCAATTTTCAGTCTGTTGGGAAAGAAAATGTCAAGCTGAGACATAGTTAATGCCCAATTAGGCAAAGCTGTAGTCCACTTTTGCTCTACCTTTTTTATAGCACAATATACCTTTTGTACAAGGCATTTGTATTAGTAAATGAGCCCTTAGTTTTAGTAAATTTCCTAATTTGTCTATGCAATCCCTCAATTGGATTGGTGGTGTAAATCAGCTTCCTAACTGGTCCAGAATACTTAAAATAACCAGACAAATTTTCCCAATTGTTTTGCCATGATTTTGTAACCAAGGGATATTTTTCACTCCATTTTTCCTCCAGCTCAAGCAAATAATTCTCAGCAATCTCTTTACTTGAAGCACGATATATTTTTTTCAAATCATTTATGAAAACTTTTACATCTTTGCTAGATACATACTTCAGTGAATTCCTTATCTGATGCACTATGCATAGCTGTACTTCTGCTTTAGGAAATACACTATTTATAGCGGTAGGAAAGCTTTTTAGCCCATCAATACAGGCAATTAGAATATCTTCTACTCCTCTTTCTTTGAGGTCATTTAGTACTCCCAACCAGAAGTTAGCTCCTTCACTTTCAGCCAAATAAAAACCTAATACTTCTTTTCTGCCATTTTGATTTATGCCCAATATATTATACATACATTTACTTATGCAATGTCCGTCCTCCTTGACCTTAAAAAACATGCCATCCATAAATACTATTGGATACACTGATTGCAGTGGGCGGCTGCGCCATTCATTGATTACTGGTAGCAGTTTATCGGTAATACTAGATATCTCTGCTGCTGATATTTTGTGGTCATATATTTCCTCAACATGTGAAGCTATATCTCTGTATCCCATGCCACTGGCATATGTGCTTAAGACCTTTGCTTCAAGTTCTGGATGTAGGCTTGTTTGCCTTTTTTTGACTATTTGTGGTTCAAAGCTTCCCTCCCTATCTCTTGGTGTTATACCAATTCCCGCTATACAAGCAACGAATAGACAATAATGGAAAAAAAGCCATACTGGAGTAAGTAAAATAGCGAGGTTTAGATGGCATTAAGATCAAAATTATTGGATGAAAAAGTGGTGGAATCAGCAAAAGAGATGCTGAAGAAAGTAAGAAATAATGCGTATGTTGCAAAAAAACTAAATGCTGTAATTGCAGCAAAAAAGCACAGTATAACAGCTGTAGCAAAAATATGTTGCATTTCGAGAAAGGCAATTACTACATGGATAAAGCACATAAAATTTGGAAGAGAAGAAAAATTATTTTCTCCACCTCAATGCCGTAGAAAAACTATATTGAACCAAAGTCAACTTGAACAAATTGAGGTGTGGATAGAGGAAAACCCCAATATTACTATTAGAGAAATGAGAATAAGAATCCAAGAAAGATTTGGTTTGAATATCAGCAAATCCACAATACATCGTAATATGCAAAGAATGAAATTCTCATATATCACACCAAGACCAGTTCATAGTGGACAGGATAAAAATAAGCAAGAGGAGTTTAAAAAAAAACCTCAATGAAACTATTGTCATGCATTCTGAAAAAGAGCTATTTTTCTTCGATGAATCACGGTTTGGTACACATTCAAAAGTTGGACATGGGTGGTTTAAAAAAGGCAGTAGGACACAGGTTAAGGTAAAATTAGGTAGGGAAAATTTTTATCTCTATAGTGCAGTTAATCCCAGAAATGGAGAGAATTTTAGCTTATTCGCACCAAACGTCAACACTGCTTGTATAAATATATTCCTTGAACAGATGTCGCAATATTTAGGAATACGAAAGGCTTTTCTCGTGATGGATTGCGCTAGTTGGCATAAGTCAAAAAGTTTAAAGATACCTAAAAATATCGAAATTATATACCTACCACCATACTCACCTGACCTCAATCCTGTTGAGAGGTTTTGGTTATATATAAAACAGAACATTTTGCGCAATAAAATCTACGATACAATTGTTCTGCTTGAGAGCGCTTTGTGTAAATTTATTACCTCTCTTTCCCCTTCCACGGTTAAACAACTCTGCAATGCTTCTTATTTGGTTCATTAATAATGAGAGTTGGTATTAGCAGCTCAAATGAGCCTGCACTCGTGCGTAAAGTTTTTGCGTTTCTCCCATTTCTTCGGTTATTTTCTTCACTTTCAGCTGACATGTAGCTTTCTATTTCACCTTCCAGACTTGCCTCTAGCAACCTTTTTATAAACGGTGTTAATGCTCCATCTCTTCCTGTCAATGGTCTTCCTTCTCGTATAGATGACAGGATATTTGTTTCTAATTCTTTATAATCTACCAAACCAGTAGTTCTATTTGCTTGACTCATATCAAACCTCCATTTTTTATATCAATTTATTACTTTTTTTTCGGTTTGACACACTTTTTTGAACGTTCCCAAAGTTAGAGAAAAAATCTTTTACCTTTTGCCAGTTAGTGATAACAAGAGCTGCACCAGAAACAAGACTCGCTATTAAAAGTCCAATTGGGTTAGTCATTACAGCGAGTGTTATTGCTCTTAGCCCTGTTATTACTGCAGGAAAAACTATACTTGATAAAGATGAAAATGTTGTCAGTATCGTTGCTTTAAGACCAAAAATTGTACTTCCTAATAAAGTAATTCCATAGCCTACTCCCACTACTAAGACTTTCAAACTTATCAAAGCTGCTAAAGTACTCATGATTGCCGTAGTTAAAATTGGATGTTTTTCTGCAAAAGAAGCTATACGCTCTGTTATTGCTTTTAAACTTCCAGCTACATAATTTAAAGTAGGCAACATTACTGACCCTAGATTCATGCCAGCTTCAAATACTGCATTTTTAAGTAATTGTAATTTATTAGCTGTAGTATTTGCCCGATTGTTAAATTCGTCCTGCATTGAAGCGTTATATTTTCCTTTATCAGCTAAATGTTCAATAGTTTTCTTGTAAATGTCTAAGCTTCCTACTAAAAGAGCAATGTCATCTTGAAACCCAGCACCAAATAGATTCATAAGAATGCCGGCACGCTCTTGGTCATCTATTTTTTTTAAAGTTTCAAGAAATTGCAATATTGCCTCTTGAGGATTTTTTTTAATAGTTTGTTCGAGCTCTTCTATACTTGTTCCCATCTCATCTAATGCATCGTGAAATTCAGGACTTTGCTTTCTTGCGGTCTGTAATTTACTAAGAAAGTTATTTATAGCAGTTGCTGCTTTTTCGGGTTGTTTACCTAAACTTATGAACGCACTTGCTAAGCTACTTGCTTGATCAATTTCTAAACCAAACTGTTTAGCATTACCACTAATTCTATTCAGTGTAAGAACCATTTCCTTAGCTTTGGCAGCAGTATTATCTGAAAGATGGTTTATTATGTTACCTACATTTTCCATGCCATCAACTTTAATTCCGTAGACATTGGATATTTTCGCAATAGCGTTACCAGCTTCTTCTGCCGACATATCAAACGCTGTGGTCATTTTGGCAACTACTGTTGTAAACTTTATAAGATCATTTTTGTCAATACCAAGTTGACCACCACTTGCAGCTATTTGTGCTAATTCTGCAGCTGATAAGGGTATTTCACGAGACAACTTTTTGAGCTCTTGAGCAAATTTATTAGCTTCGTCTTTTTTATCATTAAACCTTACTACTTTTTTAACATCAGCCATAGCCGATTCAAAATCAATAGCAACTTTGATTGGCGCTGCAAGCGTTAGCCCTAGCCCAATAGTTTCTATAATTTGTGACTAAAAATGTGCTTTGCTTGCTAAAAAACTTTGGTGACTACGTATTGCAGACCCAAGCTTACCATACTTACCTTTTAGCACTTCAATAGAAGAACCAAGTTTATATTGATCACTTACTAATGACTTAATATTTCTTCCACTTTTTCTTACTTCTTCATTGAATGAATGCAAAGCATCTCTCTTTTTCAAATATGCTTCTTTTGCTTTTGTTGCGGAGGTTTTGGCCTTGTCAAACTCAGCTTTTAAAGTTTTGCTCGGTTTCTCTATTGCCTTCATTTGTTTAGCTAAAGATTTTACCTGATCCTCAAAACCTTTCCATGACCTTCTGCTAGTTAAAACATCACTACCCAACTGCTTAAACTTTGATACTGATTTTAAAGATGAATCAAGCTTTCTTATATTCTCACCAAGACGGGTAAGTTGACTACTGCTTCCCTTTATTACAGTATTAAAACTGCCATCAAGTACTGCACCTATTTTTATCGATAATACTGACATTTGAACTCCCTAGCTAATTTGCTCCATACAATAAACTCACTAATCTCCATATCAAGAATGTGCTCAACTCCACCACCTATGATAGAGCCAAGCACTAGTATTTCTAATCTCAAGTTTTTTGGATAATCGGTGAAAAAAAATCCTTTAATACCTCTTGAATTTTCACATAATCAGCAATATCTAACTCTTCAATCCCTTCTTTTGCAACTGATGTCAAATTTGCAGTCAAAGTTACTTCCTTACTTAGATCACTATCATTAAGTCTCTCAATAGCTAGATAGTCTCTAACTTTTGGACGTCTAACGGTAAGTTCTGAGACAGAAATTCCATCAACTGTTATTGGGTTATTAAGTGTTATAGCTTGCATGTTCCTCCTTAAAAATTAATTAAATAAAAGTCTATATCGGCTTTTACATAACTAATTTTTTTACTATAGTTTTTGTGTTTGATTAACGATCCTTTATACTAAATTTCTCAATATAAAGATGATAGTAGGCGTTATTTTTCCTCAACTTGAATTAATTCTTGAACTTCATCGACAGAAAGACCTGTACACTTGACAATAGTGCTAATATCAACATTATTAGTCAACATCGCCCTTGCAACTTCAATCTTTCCTTCAATCTTTCCTTCAATCTTTCCTTCAATCTTTCCTTCAATCTTTCCTTCAATCTTTCCTTCAATCTTTCCTTCAATCTTTCCTTCAATCTTTCCTTCAATCTTTCCTTCTTTTTTGGCATCATCAAGTTTTTGAGCAAGAACAGCTTGTTCATCACGAATACGCTTGACCTCTTGTTCGTAGGCTATAAATTCTTTTTCTGACCAGTTGAACCTATTTAGCTCTTCATAAGCTTTTTTGATTATTACGTCATTTCCTATTATCCTTTCCAGCTCTTCTTCACCTGTTTCGTCAGCGTGCTTAAAAAAATATACCCACTTCTCAACTATATTTGAAAGCTGATCTTCTTTAGTTTTGGGAAATTTAGGCAATTCAATAAATACAAAGTAAAAATCTTTTAGATCATGTTCATTAGTATCTTCATCGCGAATAGTGTGCTTTGATTTATACTCAGACTTATCAGGAAACAGTATACAATCTGCTATAGCAATAAAAATAATTTCCTTAAGATCATGGTATTGATCACCCTTGTCAGCTTGTCTTGAATAGGCTTTAGCAGCATAGTACTGAGCTCGTTTTTCAAAGCCTTTGGTTTTAGCGACCTGCATCTCAATTATCCATTGTACTCCTGTTGAATCTCTACATAGCACATCAACAATACTTTGTTTTTTAGATGCAATATCAGGATCTTGAATAGTACTTAAAAATTCTATATCCTGTATTGCATTTTTGCCAGTAAAGCTCAAAATATCATTTAGAAAGTGAATGAGGATATCTTTATTCTTTTCAGTACCAAAGATACGGCGAAATGCTATATCATTTTTAGGGTCGAGAAATTTAGATAAAGCCATAGCAAAAATTCCTAAAAACCGTTAATAATTATACAGTATTATTAGTAATTTTTCAATAAAAAAGTGGTTGTATGAAAAAGCATCCATCTATTCCATTAAATCCCTAGAAGGGAGTGTTAAATAAACTGTGTCAAGCTGCATTTTTAGTTCAACTCAATTTTCAGTCTGTTGGGAAAGAAAATGTCAAGCTGAGACATAGTTAATGTCCAATTAGGCAAAGCTGTAGTCCACTTTTGCTCTACCTTTTTTATAGCACAATATACCTTTTGTACAAGGCATTTGTATTAGTAAATGAGCCCTTAGTTTTAGTAAATTTCCTAATTTGTCTATGCAATCCCTCAATTGGATTGGTGGTGTAAATCAGCTTCCTAACTGGTCCAGAATACTTAAAATAACCAGACAAATTTTCCCAATTGTTTTGCCATGATTTTGTAACCAAGGGATATTTTTCACTCCATTTTTCTTCCAGCTCAAGCAAATAATTCTCAGCAATCTCTTTACTTGAAGCACGATATATTTTTTTCAAATCATTTATGAAAACTTTTACATCTTTGCTAGATACATACTTCAGTGAATTCCTTATCTGATGCACTATGCATAGCTGTACTTCTGCTTTAGGAAATACACTATTTATAGCGGTAGGAAAGCTTTTTAGCCCATCAATACAGGCAATTAGAATATCTTCTACTCCTCTTTCTTTGAGGTCATTTAGTACTCCCAACCAGAAGTTAGCTCCTTCACTTTCAGCCAAATAAAAACCTAATACTTCTTTTCTGCCATTTTGATTTATGCCCAATATATTATACATACATTTACTTATGCAATGTCCGTCCTCCTTGACCTTAAAAAACATGCCATCCATAAATACTATTGGATACACTGATTGCAGTGGGCGGCTGCGCCATTCATTGATTACTGGTAGCAGTTTATCGGTAATACTAGATATCTCTGCTGCTGATATTTTGTGGTCATATATTTCCTCAACATGTGAAGCTATATCTCTGTATCCCATGCCACTGGCATATGTGCTTAAGACCTTTGCTTCAAGTTCTGGATGTAGGCTTGTTTGCCTTTTTTTGACTATTTGTGGTTCAAAGCTTCCTTCCCTATCTCTTGGTGTTATACCAACTCTCATTATTAATGAACCAAATAAGAAGCATTGCAGAGTTGTTTAACCGTGGAAGGGGAAAGAGAGGTAATAAATTTACACAAAGCGCTCTCAAGCAGAACAATTGTATCGTAGATTTTATTGCGCAAAATGTTCTGTTTTATATATAACCAAAACCTCTCAACAGGATTGAGGTCAGGTGAGTATGGTGGTAGGTATATAATTTCGATATTTTTAGGTATCTTTAAACTTTTTGACTTATGCCAACTAGCGCAATCCATCACGAGAAAAGCCTTTCGTATTCCTAAATATTGCGACATCTGTTCAAGGAATATATTTATACAAGCAGTGTTGACGTTTGGTGCAAATAAGCTAAAATTCTCTCCATTTCTGGGATTAACTGCACTATAGAGATAAAAATTTTCCCTACCTAATTTTACCTTAACCTGTGTCCTACTGCCTTTTTTAAACCACCCATGTCCAACTTTTGAATGTGTACCAAACCGTGATTCATCAAAGAAAAATAGCTCTTTTTCAGAATGCATGACAATAGTTTCATTGAGGTTTTTTTTTAAACTCCTCTTGCTTATTTTTATCCTGTCCACTATGAACTGGTCTTGGTGTGATATATGAGAATTTCATTCTTTGCATATTACGATGTATTGTGGATTTGCTGATATTCAAACCAAATCTTTCTTGGATTCTTATTCTCATTTCTCTAAGAACCTGTACATGATCTCAAGAAAGGAATAAACTAAGAGATAATGTATATAAGTTAGGATATATGAGGAGTGTATACCCAAGTGATATAAGTCGGGAAAGATTTGAGATTATATTACCAGATCTAGAATCCTGTAGAAAAAAAACAAAACCAAGAAAACTGGATTTATATGAGTTATTTTGCGGTGTACTTTATGTGCTAAAAAGTGGCTGTCAGTGGCGAATGCTACCAAAAGAGTTTCCAAAATGGCGCAATTGTTACGATTACTTCAAGAGATGGAGTAAAAAACCGAATGAAGATAGAGAAAGTGTTCTAGAAATTGTCTTAAAAAAAATTAGTTGGAGAGGTTCGTTTCAACAGTGGTCGGAATACAAAAACAAGCTTCTGCATCATTGATGCTCAAAGTGTAAAAAACACCGATATTGCTGAAGAAAAAGGTTATGATGCCGGCAAGAAAATTTCAGGAATAAAGCGTCATATTGCAGTAGATACGCAAGGTTTGCCACATGCAATTTATATTACTACAGCTAATATCGGAGATCGTACTGCTGCTGTAGAGATGATTTGTAACGCAAGAAAAAATCTTTCCGAAGTTCAAAATATACTAGTTGATGCAGGTTATACAGGAGAAAATTTTGCAACTCAAATAAAAACGACTATTGGTGCAACCGTTGAAGTAATAAAACGAAGTGAATTACATACCTTTGTTGTATTGCCAAAAAGGTGGGTTGTAGAGCGTTCTTTTGCTTGGCTGGAAAAGTGTAGACGGTTATGGAAAAATTGCGAGCGTAAACTCAATACTAGACTACAAATGGTCGTTCTAGCTTTTACTGCCTTGCTCCTCAAAAGATTATGAACAGGCTCTAATAGTAATATTGGGGTTTTCCTCTATCCACACCTCAATTTGTTCAAGTTGACTTTGGTTCAATATAGTTTTTCTACGGCGTTGAGGTGGAGAAAATAATTTTTCTTCTCTTCCAAATTTTATGTGCTTTATCCATGTAGTAATTGCCTTTCTCGAAATGCAACATATTTTTGCTACAGCTGTTATACTGTGCTTTTTTGCTGCAATTACAGCATTTAGTTTTTTTGCAACATACGCATTATTTCTTACTTTCTTCAGCATCTCTTTTGCTGATTCCACCACTTTTTCATCCAATAATTTTGATCTTAATGCCATCTAAACCTCGCTATTTTACTTACTCCAGTATGGCTTTTTTTCCATTATTGTCTATTCGTTGCTTGTATAGCGGGAATTGGTATAATTTATCTGTAATTCCAGATATCTCTGCTGCAGATATTTTATGGTCATAAATTTCTTCCACATATGATGCTATATCTCTGTATCCCATACCACTTGCAAACATGTTCAAGACCTTTGTTTCAAGTTCTGGATGTAGGCTTGTTTGCCTTTTTTTCACTATCTGTGGTTCAAAACTTCCCTCTCTGTCTCTTGGTGTCAATAGTTCAAATGAACCTGCACTTGTCTTCAAAGTTTTTCCATTTCTTCCGTTTCTACGATTGTTTTCTTTGCTTTCAGTAGATAAATGATTCTATTTCACCCTCCAAGCTTGCTTCAAGTAGCCTTTTTACAAATGGCGTTAGTGCACCATCTTTTCCCATTAATGGTCTACCTTCTCGTATAGACGACAAGATATTTGTTTCTAATTCTTTATAATCTACCAAACCAGCAGTTCTATTTACTTGACTCATGTCAAACCTCCATTTTTATCTCAATTATATTTTACTTCTCGGTTTGACACACTTTTTTGAACATCCCCAGGGGGGGAGTGTTTTGTGTCTTATATTGAAGTAGTCTTTGCCCCTTATTTCGCACTCTGTCAGATTGCACATTTTCTCCTCTGTAACAATTTTTATCTAACACTTTCTCATTTAATGCTCCGCTAAACATTAACACAGTTTCCCCTAATGTTTTTCTAGTAAGATTTTCCTCCACTGCAATATTACCCATTGCAGATAATGCGCCATTACCAATATACCCAACTCCATCACCCATTATAGATTCTGCGAACTTTCCTTTTTTTGATACTCTACTTGGCGCGCTAAGATCGCCATGATTGATAGCAATGCTTTCAATACCACTTTCGCTTATCAGTTCATTCAAACTTTCATCATTTCCAGTATTGATAAATATCCCACAAAATTCTGAGTATTTCTCACTATCTCGCTTTATCTCTTTAGCAGCCCCTATTGCTGCTTCGACGAAAATTTCTTTTGCTTTTTTCTGGCTATCTTCACTTAGACCACAAAAATAAGCATTAGGTATTACAAGACTTAATCCTTCTCTATACTTATACCAATTCCCGCTATACAAGCAACGAATAGACAATAATGGAAAAAAAGCCATACTGGAGTAAGTAAAATAGCGAGGTTTAGATGGCATTAAGATCAAAATTATTGGATGAAAAAGTGGTGGAATCAGCAAAAGAGATGCTGAAGAAAGTAAGAAATAATGCGTATGTTGCAAAAAAACTAAATGCTGTAATTGCAGCAAAAAAGCACAGTATAACAGCTGTAGCAAAAATATGTTGCATTTCGAGAAAGGCAATTACTACATGGATAAAGCACATAAAATTTGGAAGAGAAGAAAAATTATTTTCTCCACCTCAACGCCGTAGAAAAACTATATTGAACCAAAGTCAACTTGAACAAATTGAGGTGTGGATAGAGGAAAACCCCAATATTACTATTAGAGAAATGAGAATAAGAATCCAAGAAAGATTTGGTTTGAATATCAGCAAATCCACAATACATCGTAATATGCAAAGAATGAAATTCTCATATATCACACCAAGACCAGTTCATAGTGGACAGGATAAAAATAAGCAAGAGGAGTTTAAAAAAAAACCTCAATGAAACTATTGTCATGCATTCTGAAAAAGAGCTATTTTTCTTCGATGAATCACGGTTTGGTACACATTCAAAAGTTGGACATGGGTGGTTTAAAAAAGGCAGTAGGACACAGGTTAAGGTAAAATTAGGTAGGGAAAATTTTTATCTCTATAGTGCAGTTAATCCCAGAAATGGAGAGAATTTTAGCTTATTCGCACCAAACGTCAACACTGCTTGTATAAATATATTCCTTGAACAGATGTCGCAATATTTAGGAATACGAAAGGCTTTTCTCGTGATGGATTGCGCTAGTTGGCATAAGTCAAAAAGTTTAAAGATACCTAAAAATATCGAAATTATATACCTACCACCATACTCACCTGACCTCAATCCTGTTGAGAGGTTTTGGTTATATATAAAACAGAACATTTTGCGCAATAAAATCTACGATACAATTGTTCTGCTTGAGAGCGCTTTGTGTAAATTTATTACCTCTCTTTCCCCTTCCACGGTTAAACAACTCTGCAATGCTTCTTATTTGGTTCATTAATAATGAGAGTTGGTATTAGCAGCCATTAAAGCATTCAGTTTAATTATGCTTTTAAACTTATCTTTAAGCCGAGATTCATCTTTTAATTTGCTATCTTTAGCAAAACGCATATAGTCTAAACTGCCCTTTACTAATTTAGGAAAAGTAGTATAATGAACAACGCTTTCTATAGGTCCATTCAGCGACTTCCCTAAATGATTTAAATACTGCTTTACTTCAGCTCTTATAGCCACATAAGAAGCTTTGCTCTCTAGTTGCTTGGATATAACCTTCAAAACTTCTACACTTCTTATTAGAGTTATATTATGCTTCTACTTCATTTTTTTACCGGCTTTAATGAGCTGAATATGATGTACTTCCTCTGCGCTAATATAGTCCTTATCATATATTAAATCTATTCCTTTTTGTCTATTTTTAACCTCTTTTGCAGATATTACTTTAGTTTTGCCATCTATTGCTATCTTCACATCCACTCCTGCTTCAAACTACAAAATAGGTGCTGATTTATTAGTAGGTATCATATGTTCGGAAGCGTATCCATTAGTCCATTGATCACGCTTATTTTTCCAACGTTGTTTAGGTTCTAGCCCAAACATTTTCATTAGTAGTTCTCGAGTTGCAAAAATGCGCATCCTCTGATTTAAGAGTTGAAAGGAATGGATACTTGATTGTGTCTTTTTCAATTTGTTTTAGATTCATAGTTACCTCACATAATCTATTATAATAATAGCATTTTCCAAACTAGAAGTCAAGAATCTCAGATAATATAAACTACACATCTACAGAAGTGTCTCTGACCTTAAGACGCTACGCTTTTGAACTATATTCCCATAAATCATTGATATACTTGGTAGTTTTCGCTTTAATAACTGCTTATTAATAGCAGAACGTATACGATTAACTATTTTAGACGTGTTTTTTGTACCACAGTTAATCAAGATAAAAAGCACTTTACTCTCATCATTATATCCTAGAAAATCGTCACTACGGCAATTTTTATAAAAATGCTCTATGATAACGTTCAATGCATCGTTTGTCTCATTCAATTTACTATTGAAGCCTATTATCCCTATAACTGCATTAATTTGATATTTAAAGGCAAAATTCAATACAATATATAACTCCAAAATAGTAGACTCATTGTCTGGTATATCAAACAAGTTGTGTTTTTTGTATTTTTACCCATCAGATACTTATCTCTAAATATTCCTAGCTTATGAAGCATACTAATGTTGCGTATCAATAACTCATAATTAATCTTGCTATTAGTAAATTGCGTTGTGCGAAAAACTTTTACCTTTACTTTTATATCTTCTCCTTTAGCATCGATTAGAGAAAAGCCTATCACTTTTGGCAATATATCGAGCAAATCGCGCCCATCTTCAGTATATTCCAAATAGCTTTTCATATCTTCAGCTGCTCTTGCACTTAAAATATTGATTAACGGCTTATTAAGTAAATTCCCTTCCTCACATTTTAATAAATTCCTTGCAGCTTGATTGAGTCCCAAGATTAACACGTTTTTTTTCTCATTATCCTGACAAACAGATATCACAGCATCATCTTTCCTTCTTGCAGTTATAAAATCTTCCATATCTTCATTATATACAACGTATTTATAAGTATAATAAGATTGTATTAAAATTCATTTACCTATTAATATACTCGATTAAGTATAAAAAACCATCATGTTGTTGCATATTCTAAGTCATGATGAAATATTCAAAGCAAAAGAATTAGGCACCGTTTTTCTTAGTAAAGTAAAGCTGAATCTTTGGAACGTTTGATAACTGATTAAGAAGCAGTCTCAGCAAACTCTTTTACATTTAACCTGCAATTGATATGTAAATAAAGATTTTCTGAATCTAATTGCCGCAAGTTACGTTTAGTAATATAATCTCATATTAAATAAAACTTTACCTAAGTTTATGCCAGACTCTACGTTAGTTTTAACAACTATTCTTATATTCTTCATCTTTACGTTGTCACTTTTTTTTATAAAAAGGATATTTGGATCAACGAACAAGAAGATAATAAAATCCTTTAGAAAAATTGCTCAGCAGATTAATGCGCTAGAGCAAGAAATGCAGAGCTTATCTGATAAGGATCTTGCTAGTAAAACTGCGGAATTAAAACAAGAACTGAAAAATGGAAAAACACTAAATGACCTTCTCGTACCTGCATTTGCGGTTGTACGAGAAGCATCACGAAGATTCCTTAACATGAGGCATTTCGACGTTCAGCTAATTGGTGGAATGGTTCTCCATAATGGCATGATATCAGAAATGAAAACAGGAGAAGGAAAGACACTCGTCGCAACTTTAGCTGCATATCTAAATTCTTTAGAAGGAAAAGGTGTGCACGTCGTAACTGTTAACGACTATCTTGCAAAACGAGATACAGAGTGGATGAGTAAATTATATAATTCTCTTGGAGTTTCTGTTGCATTTATTACAAATAATTTGACAGACGACGAGAGAAAAAAGGCTTATAGCGCAGATATCATATACTCAACAAATAATGAACTTGCCTTTGATTATCTACGAGATAATATGAAATTCTCTCGAGAAGATATGGTTCAGAGAGGCTTCAATTATGCAATAGTAGACGAAGTAGACTCCATATTGATTGATGAAGCGCGTACTCCGCTCATTATTTCTGCCCCACTTGAGGAAAATAATCAGATATATAAGCATATCAATAAAATAGCAATCAAATTAGTTGATTCTGACTATGAAGTCGATGAGAAGAGTAGAGCAGTGTTCCTCACTGAAAATGGCATTTCACGAGTGGAGGAATTACTAAAATCGTATAACCTCATTCCTGAAAATTCCTCGCTCTATGATACTAGCAATATTATACTGACTCATTATATAGATCAAGCACTTCGTGCACATAAGCTGTTTACTGCTGATAAAGATTATATAGTGAAAAACGGTGAGGTGGTAATTATTGATGAGTTTACTGGGCGCATGATGGAAGGTAGGAGATATTCTGATGGTCTTCACCAGGCACTGGAGGCAAAGGAGAATCTTGAAATTCAGCATGAAAGTCAAACTTTAGCATCAGTCACATTTCAGAACTACTTTCGTATGTACAACAAACTTTCTGGTATGACAGGAACAGCAGCAACAGAGGCAGAGGAGTTTCGTGATATATATAGATTAAATGTAGTAAAAATTCCAACTAATGTGCCTGTTAAAAGAATAGATGTTGACGATGAAATTTATGGCACAGAAAAAGAAAAATTTAGTGCTGTATTGAAGTTCATAGAGGAATGCCACAAACGCCTACAACCAGTCCTTGTTGGTACGGTAAGTATTGAAAACTCTGAAAAACTTTCTGCGCTTTTGCAAAGCTATTCTCTTAAGCATTCAGTATTGAATGCTCGTTATCATGAACAAGAGGCATACATAATAGCTCAAGCTGGAGTACCAGGAAGCATTACTATAGCAACTAATATGGCAGGACGTGGAACTGATATTCAGCTTGGTGGAAATGCTGAAATGATTGCAAAGGTAGAGCTCGAGAAAATAAAAAATGTTGATGAAAGAGAAAAAAAATATCAAGAAATAGTCGAAAGAGTAAAAAAAGATAAGGAAATTGCTATAAAAGCTGGTGGCTTATGTGTTATTGGAACCGAAAGGCATGAAAGCAGGAGAATAGATGATCAATTACGTGGACGTTCTGGCCGCCAAGGTGACCCTGGACTTTCTAAGTTCTTTCTATCACTTGAAGATGATTTAATGAGGATATTTGGTTCTGATAGAATGAGGAATTTTTTACAAAGAGTGGGACTAAAGAACAACGAGGCTATTCATCATCCATGGATTAATAAAGCACTTGAGAAAGCACAGAAGAAAGTTGAAGTTAGAAATTATGATGTGCGGAAGTCTTTGCTAAAGTTTGATGATGTAATCAACAATCAACGTAAGGTTATTTTTAAGCAGAGAAATCATATTTTAAACAATGAAATCAATCATTTAGTTGAAGTATATAGTGAAGTAAATAAGGATATAATAGAAGGTATAGTACAAAGTGGTTATTACGAAGATTATGTTGAAGATATTGCAAAAGAACTCCACATAAGATACGGGATAACGCTTAATCTAGCAGAGTTTTTAAATAAACAAGAAGCCTTGGATTATATAAATGACAAGATACAAGAATTTTTTACTGAGAAAGAAAAATATTTCAATAGTCAACAAACTACAGATTTGTGGAATACGATAGTGAAACAAGTAATGATCATGACACTTGATCATTTATGGAGGGAGCACCTTTCGGTCTTAGAAAGCCTAAGACAAAGCATAAATTTGCGTGCTATGGGACAAAAAGACCCACTGAATGAATTTAAACGCGAAGCTTTCTTAATGTTTGAGTCGATGCTTGAAAAGTGGGGAGAACTTACCATTCACCGCCTAGCGCACTTTAAGTTGGCAGATAACCAAGAAATAGGCAATAGGTCACACTCTGCTAAAAACAGCAAACTTCCAAAAGTTTCAAGAAACGACAAGTGCCCTTGTAACTCCGGGAAAAAATACAAACACTGCCATGGCGCGGTTACTGTATTGAATTAGCTATTGCAAGGGGAACGTTCAAAAAAGTGTGTCAAACCGAAAAAAAAGTAATAAATTGATATAAAAAATGGAGGTTTGATATGAGTCAAGCAAATAGAACTACTGGTTTGGTAGATTATAAAGAATTAGAAACAAATATCCTGTCATCTATACGAGAAGGAAGACCATTGACAGGAAGAGATGGAGCATTAACACCGTTTATAAAAAGGTTGCTAGAGGCAAGTCTGGAAGGTGAAATAGAAAGCTACATGTCAGCTGAAAGTGAAGAAAATAACCGAAGAAATGGGAGAAACGCAAAAACTTTACGCACGAGTGCAGGCTCATTTGAGCTGCTAATACCAATTCCCGCTATACAAGCAACGAATAGACAATAATGGAAAAAAAGCCATACTGGAGTAAGTAAAATAGCGAGGTTTAGATGGCATTAAGATCAAAATTATTGGATGAAAAAGTGGTGGAATCAGCAAAAGAGATGCTGAAGAAAGTAAGAAATAATGCGTATGTTGCAAAAAAACTAAATGCTGTAATTGCAGCAAAAAAGCACAGTATAACAGCTGTAGCAAAAATATGTTGCATTTCGAGAAAGGCAATTACTACATGGATAAAGCACATAAAATTTGGAAGAAAAGAAAAATTATTTTCTCCACCTCAACGCCGTAGAAAAACTATATTGAACCAAAGTCAACTTGAACAAATTGAGGTGTGGATAGAGGAAAACCCCAATATTACTATTAGAGAAATGAGAATAAGAATCCAAGAAAGATTTGGTTTGAATATCAGCAAATCCACAATACATCGTAATATGCAAAGAATGAAATTCTCATATATCACACCAAGACCAGTTCATAGTGGACAGGATAAAAATAAGCAAGAGGAGTTTAAAAAAAAACCTCAATGAAACTATTGTCATGCATTCTGAAAAAGAGCTATTTTTCTTCGATGAATCACGGTTTGGTACACATTCAAAAGTTGGACATGGGTGGTTTAAAAAAGGCAGTAGGACACAGGTTAAGGTAAAATTAGGTAGGGAAAATTTTTATCTCTATAGTGCAGTTAATCCCAGAAATGGAGAGAATTTTAGCTTATTCGCACCAAACGTCAACACTGCTTGTATAAATATATTCCTTGAACAGATGTCGCAATATTTAGGAATACGAAAGGCTTTTCTCGTGATGGATTGCGCTAGTTGGCATAAGTCAAAAAGTTTAAAGATACCTAAAAATATCGAAATTATATACCTACCACCATACTCACCTGACCTCAATCCTGTTGAGAGGTTTTGGTTATATATAAAACAGAACATTTTGCGCAATAAAATCTACGATACAATTGTTCTGCTTGAGAGCGCTTTGTGTAAATTTATTACCTCTCTTTCCCCTTCCACGGTTAAACAACTCTGCAATGCTTCTTATTTGGTTCATTAATAATGAGAGTTGGTATTAGTAGTTGCACTTACACTTCTCATTGAAAAACTAACTCCTGCACTTATAGGCCTTATGCTCATACTTGCTAGTTTTACACCACTGCTAGCTGTCCAATAATAATTCAGTGGATGATGATTACCTTGAGCTATTTCATTTACGCTATATCCAAATTGATAAGCAATGGTTGCAAATGTAATACTTTGAACTACAGGATTACTGATAACCTTAACAAAAGCTTGACGTGCAGGCCCTGGTATTTTACCAATCATTTTCCCTACCTTACTATTAGGAGAAATACTTACACTCGTCCTAACATCATCCATAGCATCTAGTATACCATTGATACCAAATACTTGCTTTAAAGCATTATTATCATGTCGTCCAAGTGTTGATGTATCACCTATACTATCAAGCAAGTCATATATGGCCATCATGGAAAAAAACTTTCCACCTTTTGCTCCTTTTATTTTTGCTGAATCAAATTTATTACGATCAAATGCAATTCCTTTTTCTTGAAGGCTGCTTTCTACATTACTAATATAATCTGTAAAAACTTTTTCACCAAGATCATCAAAATGACTTTTAAACCTGTTGAAAGTATCTTCTCTAACCCCTTTTGCTAACAAGTTCTGTTTAATCTCCTCTACAATATTATTGTAATCTTGATTAGTTTGAACATCACCTATATCTTCAATGTATCTTTTATTCTCTAACAACTGCTTATCATTTGATAGTTGATGTAATTTATCAAAGATTACTTCTTTCCCATCTTGAAATATACTATCCAATTTTATTCTATAATCATCAATTCTTAAGTAATATTCGCTACCTTGCTCTTTAATTTCTTCTATTATAGCATACTCTTTATCGCTGCTTACTTTTAACTTTATCTCAAGATTTTTCTCATCCAGTATATAATTTTCTATACTCTTAATACTTGCAGTATCATCTATTATTAATTCTTTATCATTACCGTCATTGTCTTTGAATTTTACACTCATTTTACCACCATCAATCCTCACTTGAGGAGAATCTATAGTTATAATTTTTGTGTCATAAGCTTCAATACCAAACAACTCTTTAATAAATCTTTCTTTTTCTTCCTTTGTAATCTCTTCTTCATCACGTGAATCTATACAGGCCATACCTGTACTGCGCTGTTTCCTTCCTTTAGAACATTGTTGCTGACTAAAACTAAAGATAGAGCTATGAATTACTTTAACAGAAGCAAACTCATCTTTGCTCATTAAAATAAGAGAATCTGCATTATTCGCACCTTTATCAAACACAACACCCATAAAGGCCACTTCTTTTCCATCTGTAAGTGTTTTGTAAGTTACACCTTTTACATACTCTGTATTTATCTGATCATTTGCCTCCTTTACCAATGCATCAGCTGTCTTACCCTCCCTTGGTCCTTTAAGTTCTAATCCTACTGGATCGTATTCTGTAGCACTGCTAGCTTGATCTGCAAACTTAATACCATGCACGACCATATCAATACGCTTTCCTCTTCCAGTTTGAAATTCTGTTAATACTAATGCTCTGTTTTCTTGTGACCCTCCCAGCTTTATATCACTATAGTGGCTAAATGCTCCATGAAATACAGCTTGAGTATGTGCTTCTTTTTCTATTAGAAATTTAAAAGGTAGCATTGCCTCACCTAATTTTCCAAATAACTCCTTATACTTTCCTATTGATTGAGATTGATCTTGTGAAGAAGCAAGCTGAGACTCTAGTACTGCATCAAATGTCTCCTTCAACTCGGCAGGATAAGGAATGTTTTTCCATTCTCCATTAAAAGATTCTTTTTCCCCTTTATACTCATTCAAAGAATTATATCTATTAACCTTCTCTACATCGAAAAAATCTGATTTTCTTTCCTCTTGTAAACTTATACATACCTCTGTTATTTTACCAACTGCTGGTAGGTTAATGGGTATTTTCTTCTCACTAAACTCTCCTTTTCCTCCCTCTTTAATGTGAAAAATAAACACCTCTTTATCCTGTCCTTGATTTCCTTTAGTCAGCATAAATGTTGTTACAGGCCTTTCAGTTGATTGTGCACCTGACCTTGTAGAAGAAGCAAGTGGGTACTCATACCAATTCCCGCTATACAAGCAACGAATAGACAATAATGGAAAAAAAGCCATACTGGAGTAAGTAAAATAGCGAGGTTTAGATGGCATTAAGATCAAAATTATTGGATGAAAAAGTGGTGGAATCAGCAAAAGAGATGCTGAAGAAAGTAAGAAATAATGCGTATGTTGCAAAAAAACTAAATGCTGTAATTGCAGCAAAAAAGCACAGTATAACAGCTGTAGCAAAAATATGTTGCATTTCGAGAAAGGCAATTACTACATGGATAAAGCACATAAAATTTGGAAGAGAAGAAAAATTATTTTCTCCACCTCAATGCCGTAGAAAAACTATATTGAACCAAAGTCAACTTGAACAAATTGAGGTGTGGATAGAGGAAAACCCCAATATTACTATTAGAGAAATGAGAATAAGAATCCAAGAAAGATTTGGTTTGAATATCAGCAAATCCACAATACATCGTAATATGCAAAGAATGAAATTCTCATATATCACACCAAGACCAGTTCATAGTGGACAGGATAAAAATAAGCAAGAGGAGTTTAAAAAAAAACCTCAATGAAACTATTGTCATGCATTCTGAAAAAGAGCTATTTTTCTTCGATGAATCACGGTTTGGTACACATTCAAAAGTTGGACATGGGTGGTTTAAAAAAGGCAGTAGGACACAGGTTAAGGTAAAATTAGGTAGGGAAAATTTTTATCTCTATAGTGCAGTTAATCCCAGAAATGGAGAGAATTTTAGCTTATTTGCACCAAACGTCAACACTGCTTGTATAAATATATTCCTTGAACAGATGTCGCAATATTTAGGAATACGAAAGGCTTTTCTCGTGATGGATTGCGCTAGTTGGCATAAGTCAAAAAGTTTAAAGATACCTAAAAATATCGAAATTATATACCTACCACCATACTCACCTGACCTCAATCCTGTTGAGAGGTTTTGGTTATATATAAAACAGAACATTTTGCGCAATAAAATCTACGATACAATTGTTCTGCTTGAGAGCGCTTTGTGTAAATTTATTACCTCTCTTTCCCCTTCCACGGTTAAACAACTCTGCAATGCTTCTTATTTGGTTCATTAATAATGAGAGTTGGTATCATTATATAAAAACACGGATTTCTCTAAATGAATTCTCTCGAACTCGTTAGCAAGAAGAAGTTGCCCTAATAGAAATCTACTAAAGTAATTACCTCCTTTCTCTGGAGTACCAGGAAATGTATGATAAATACGTTCTAGTGGCTGCTTTATTTCCTTTTTAAGATCAGCGATCGCACTTTCTTCACCACTCCAACTTGAAGTTACTTCTAGAAGTTTCTGTATCGTAGGTCGATCAAGCTTCCTGTCAGCAGGTGGAGATATATGCATTGAAAACTTTTCACCTTCAGTTGAATCCAAATTTAATCCTACACATAACACATTATCTGAAACGGTTAAAACACGCATTGTATTTGGCTGAAAGCCTTTTGCATAATCCTTTGCTTGCTCTAATGCATTACCTGGCGTTGTACCAGCAGCTGTTCCTGCTTTTAATTCAATAATAATTGGAACAGCATTTAATGACCTATCCTTACCACGAGGCACTAGAACAATATCAGCGTAACCTCTCCCTGCAAACTGCTCGAGGTAAACTCTAAGATTATGTCTATAGCGAAAATTAACAAGAGCACCTGCTATAAACCCATGATGTGCTGCTTCTCGTGCTTGATCAGCGTAAACAAGTGAATCCCTATACCCAGAGTGAATTTCACTAACTTTTTTAAGAATATTTTGAACAGGTTCTTTCACTCTTTTTACATCAGGATTAGTCAGCTTCGCTATATCACTTTCTGGATTATTCCATAGCCCCTTTTTTATTTCCTTAAATTCATGGATTGCAGAAGTATCCTTGTCCAAATTGTTACTTTTTACATCAACAGATATTCCTGCCATTCTCCCTTTGGCATCTTTTTCTCTAGTGATTTCTACCAATCTCACACCTAGCTCACCTTGATCTCTAGCTAGCCTCACAATGTTATTCCTGGCGACTTTAGTATTGCCTAATATCTTATCTAACTCACCATAACTAAACTTTTTCTTTGTGCTACCAGATTCTGCAATAACAAAGAGCTTTACTTTATCAGCAACATCATCTGGGCTTTTGATTTCTTTATTTTTTATAACAGCTACTTTTAGAGTCTTTGCACTATCAAAACTAAAATATACTTTCTCAATATTCAGCTTTGTTGCAATTTCTGTGTCTACCAAAGTAGAAAAGCTTCCCAAAAAGAAATGCGGAAAAAACCCTTCTTTACCTACTGAATGTAAATACGATGGAACCTGGTCAACATACGATTGAAACCTTGCTTTGAAAGACTCAAAATCACTCCCCTTTGGGGCTGAAGTACTTGGGCCAGGTTGACTAACTTCCGCTTTCTCTCGAATTAGTAGCTCTATTAATTCAAAATCCTGCACTCCTTGATTATCGACTTCTCCTTGTTTTCTTTTAGGCATATAACCCTCCTTTTAGACATATAATATTTTTAATGATCGCCTAACCCCACATAAGATTGTTTACTAATCTCTACCTCAGCTAAATCACCACTTGGGCCAGGTATTTTTCTTGGATTAACTTCTTCATCAGCAGACTTACCATACGCTAAAAACTTATTTAATGAAACACGATCTCTTTGTTCTAAGAGCCTGTTCATAATCTTTTGAGGAGCAAGGCAGTAAAAGCTAGAACGACCATTTGTAGTCTAGTATTGAGTTTACGCTCGCAATTTTTCCATAACCGTCTACACTTTTCCAGCCAAGCAAAAGAACGCTCTACAACCCACCTTTTTGGCAATACAACAAAGGTATGTAATTCACTTCGTTTTATTACTTCAACGGTTGCACCAATAGTCGTTTTTATTTGAGTTGCAAAATTTTCTCCTGTATAACCTGCATCAACTAGTATATTTTGAACTTCGGAAAGATTTTTTCTTGCGTTACAAATCATCTCTACAGCAGCAGTACGATCTCCGATATTAGCTGTAGTAATATAAATTGCATGTGGCAAACCTTGCGTATCTACTGCAATATGACGCTTTATTCCTGAAATTTTCTTGCCGGCATCATAACCTTTTTCTTCAGCAATATCGGTGTTTTTTACACTTTGAGCATCAATGATGCAGAAGCTTGTTTTTGTATTCCGACCACTGTTGAAACGAACCTCTCCAACTAATTTTTTTTAAGACAATTTCTAGAACACTTTCTCTATCTTCATTCGGTTTTTTACTCCATCTCTTGAAGTAATCGTAACAATTGCGCCATTTTGGAAACTCTTTTGGTAGCATTCGCCACTGACAGCCACTTTTTAGCACATAAAGTACACCGCAAAATAACTCATATAAATCCAGTTTTCTTGGTTTTGTTTTTTTTCTACAGGATTCTAGATCTGGTAATATAATCTCAAATCTTTCCCGACTTATATCACTTGGGTATACACTCCTCATATATCCTAACTTATATACATTATCTCTTAGTTTATTCCTTTCTTGAGATCATGTACAGGTTCTAATATAGAACGTATATAATTTGCTTTCTCAGAAAACATAAACTCCTTGATTTGCCTAGAATTAGCCTTATCTAACATTGCCCACACTGGCTCCATATAAACCTTCTCAATCAAAGGCACTAAAAACCTTCCTTGAAAGAAACAATCATTCATCATTTCTTTGTCTAATATCAAAACACAATGATCATCAAAACCCCTCTTTTTCCACATGTGCATAAAAACATTTACACCTTTATCCAAATAACACTCCGGACAGTCTCTTGTCATGAAATTTACCCAGAGACGGTAATCATCTTCTTTAACATCACTTGGTTTTAAACAATCAAATAGTTCCTGAAATTTATCAAAATTAAGCATGTCGTTCATTACATTTAGAGATCCATAGTAACCATTTTTCTTCAAATCTCTTTTCAAAAGCTCTGAATATTTATCAGGACTTATCTGACTTAAACAAAATTCAAACACATCAGGATAGCCATTATCGTGTGCTGCATGCACTGCAATTCTCATGAAAACTTCATCTTTCTCTCGAGCACTTAACTCACTTTCAGGTAATGATTTTATCTTATTCCAAAAAAATTCTACTGCTTCTACACGTCTTCTATTTGAACTTATTGCTGCACGATGTAAACCAAAGACATACGGATGCTGACCTTTTAGATCTAACTCGGAAATGTATCCACTAACAAAATGTGACCAAAATTGCATCATTGCATCTGTACACCAACTTCCACTTACTGATTTAACTAATTTTTTTAGTGCATCTGAATCTCCATCTTTTATTTTATCTTCCTGTTTAAAATGTTCAAATAGAGAAATTATATCTTCTTCTAAGCAACACCAACATGCGATTTGGTAGAGATAAAAGTCCTTTAGTGGATTGCTTGTACTCTTCCAACTCTGGGGTTCAATCATCTTTTTAGCAACTACTCTTCTATTGAGTTTAATACCATGTATCGTATCGGTTTTTTCCCAACATTCTTCATTCGATAATACATCTAAAAAGAATGGAAGTTTTGTTTCACCCCAGGTATCAAACAAAGGCAAAAATGCACCGCACCAATTTTTCAATTGAAGTTGTTTAGATTCTTTGTAAGGATCATCATCCTTAACAATAGAGAAAACAGCTTTTCTTAGTTCATCACAGTCCATAATTCTTACCTCCATAAAAAAAGCATACAGAGCTATAATAATTTATAAACTCCATACCAGTTTCAACATCATACTCCACCTTTGTAACCTGTCAATTCTTATTTAGAAAATTTTTCAGACTTATAGTAATTTTGGGCAAAAGGCCCTTAATAGGCTCAATACATGACCTCTTATTTATTTTAAATTTTTTTTGTCGCGAGCTTGCCTTAATTCTTCTGTAAATAAATTAATATTAATTTAGTAAAATATATTGTTAATATCTCAAGCAAAACAGCCATTTCCAACACTCAAAACCAAGGGCGGTGAGAGCTTTTTGTTTTGGGATGGGTTGGTCTACCGCTAGATCCGTGCGAACTTTTCAATATAATGATTTTGCTATACGCTAAAATCAGCTATATTGGCTCACTTTTACTAAATCCACGTACGAACTGTTTTGCATAACTTTGTTGCAACAATTTTTCGTTTTTATTTTCATAACCCCGTTTTTGCGCAACTTATTCTCACAAATATACGTACTTTTTTAGATTTTTGGACAAGTAAATAATTAAATTGTTGTTGCTACTAGTTATTGCAATATTTTACCTAAAAATGCCCATTCAAAAAATATTGCTTGTATCGTGGAAGGCGGAGAGACGGATGATAATGATAGCCTATTTATCAAGGAATTAATGATTTGCTTGGCAAGATTATTGTTTGGCGCTATACTTAATTGGTTATTAGTAGGAGATAAGATATGGTTAATCAAACTGACTCCCTAGATTCAAGTTGTGTTAATTTGGGAACAGAAAAGAATCAAGAAATAACCAAAGATCGTCGCTATTCTGGAGATTCAGGCATTGAAGAAAAGGAAAAGTTTGAAGTTTTAGATGGCGAAAATCAAGAGATACAAGCTAATCTATGTGATACACCTCCTGAAGATCTGAGTCTAGAGAATGAAATACTTACGAACTTTCCTGATGGTTGTGATAGGTCGTTTACTGTAGAGTTAAAAGATGAAGATTCATATGATATCATTCCTAAAAACTTAACTTTTGCTGAGATAATAAATATCTTAAATCAAGCTGTAAGGGGAGATAATTGTGAAGAACTAGACAAGGTTGTACAAAATATTGAAGATTATGAAGGTAGGTCTATTACGCTGGATAATGTAAATTTAAAGAGTTTTTGTGAGCAACAACTTAACTTAGATTTACAAGATAGAAGCGATCATCAACATATATATTCAAATGTACTATCACAGTATAAATTTGATCAGGAGAATTTTGAGTGTGATTATTCAGTAAAAGAGTTGGTATTACTAGCAATTGCAGCTAATGATAAGCTGACAGAACGATGTCAGGACATACTTTTTGCTGAAGGAAATCTAAGTCTTTTACCTTTACTTGTTGGTGGTCAAAAATATATTGAAGCTTTTACAGAAAAATTCCATAGTAACGATGGAGTTCATGGAAGGTTAAAAGATCAAGCTATACAACTTGTCGAACCTAATAAGATTAGCTTTTTCTCAGTTATAGCACTAAGAAAAGAGCAAGAATTATTAAATGCAATTTTTGTTGAATACGTTTTAAGAGATTTTGGACAGGTGTTAAAAACAAGTAAACCTGATCCTTTGTATGGTGTGCTTGAAACAGCGTCTCTGATCAAAAATGAAGAATTCATCACGATAGTGCTAGGTGCATTTGAAAGATATATTAATGAGCCAACTAAAAAAGCCTCAACAGAAGAGTTATTAAAAAAGAGCTTTGCTGCCTTGTTAGAAACTGCGATAAGTCAAGAACACATATCTGTCATTGAATACTTGTGCAAACGATACACTAATAGTACAGGTCACGTCATTTACGATGTATATGAACAAGCATTTGCAGATGATAAAGTTATTACAATACTAAGGCAACAAATCCTGAAAAACATAGGAGCGCGTGGCAGAAGAGAAATTTACAATTTAGTTCTGAAAACTGCATTGGATGCTGGCAATATTGCATTTATTGAGCATCTATGCAAAGAATGTGCTGAGTGCAGCAATGATGTTATCGGCTATCTCAATCAAAAATTTAAAAATAACGAATTTGATAACATACAAGAATCAATCCTCATTGCATTGTCTAATGTTGAATACAAAAACACAGACGTTATAGTCAAGGTGCTTTTTTACACTGAAGAAATCTATCAAAACGCATCACATAATGAGCAAGTAATTAGGCAGGTCATACAGAATATACTGAAAAATGCAACACACTACTCAATAGGCCAAGAAGATTACTCCTTAGTCAAGGAAGTATGTTACTTATGCACAGAAGAGGGTGCAATTAACGTAATTTTTCAAGAGGAGTGTGGGATTTTTAAATCTAGCATAGAAAAGCGCATAGAAGACCTGGAAAAGGAAAATAAATTATTACAATCTGAAGCTTTACGTGAGTATAATCACAGCTATTTGCCAGGTATTGTAAATGGATTAGCTCAGACTGCTTACATAGCATATGATGAATACACTAAAGATCCAAAAGACAATAAACGTCGAAAGAATATTGATCTAATATTCAGTTTAATGCAAATTAGAAATATTCTACAGTTTTCTATTGACGTGCAAGAATATTCCTGTCATGAATGTCAAGGTTTGTGGGATGAAATGCACCAAACTCCTGGAACTTTTATAATACGAAAAAGAAGTAATAACGTTGCAGATGAATTAGAAATTCCAGTTATAACAAGTGACACTCTATCAGAAAATCCAGGACTTGAAAGTGCTGCCAGTAAGCAGGTAGAAAAAGATGTTCTTGCACAAAAGGGAGAAAGTGATATACTAGATGGCATGATGGTTTCAATAATGGATCGTATAAGTGATAATTTTGAGGAGGATAGAGTGCATAGTAGTGACCAAAATACAAGAAGCATAGAAAAGGAGTTGTCTGATGCTATCTTCAGTTTTGATTATAAAGCAGTAGAATGTTTAGTAAAACGGGTAAAACAAGAGGACAATAATGCAGAACGAATCATTAATCGGGCTTTGGAGAAAGCTCATGAGACAGAAGTTGGAAAGAAAGATCAACAGTCCAAAAATAAGGTTAAAAAAATTAGAGAATTTCTTGCAGTAGAAAGTAAAAGTATTGGTGCTGCTGCAGGTAGACAAGAAGTCCCCGTGGTAGAGCCTAAAGAAAGTGAATCAGATTCACCGAATTCTGAGGAAGAAATTAATGAAGTAAGAATACCTGTAATTGAAGCAATAGAATCTGTAGCTACTGCCATGGTGTCAGAAATGCCTTCAATGGCCACTGAAGAATCTAAATCCGAGCCTGATAACCTAAATGATGAGCAAGATGATCAGCAAAATTTAACAGTACCTAAAGTATCAAGTTCTGTAAGTGAGGATGTTTCAACATCTAGAAGTAATGAAGAAGAATCTGTAGTAATTACACAAGGCAGCCAAAATGATGGTGAACATGATAAAGTTATACCTGAAGAACACCAAGATGATGATGCTATGCAGAACATGCAACCAAAAACTTTAGTTGTTGACAGCAATCCTAGCAATACAGGTGTTGAGGGTGATGAGAAAAAACAAGCTCTCGTTCAGCCTACTGAACCTGTGTCAAAAAATGCTCAAGGTAACAGCAAACAACCTGGTTATCCAAACAAAAACAACCCTAATCCACAAGATGCAAAAAGTAAGTTGCCTGTGATAGCTGCTTCTATGTTAGCAATAACAGGAGTTGCTACAGGAATAGCTGTTGCAGTTTATTTAGAAATGCTAGCAGTGGGAATAACAGTTGGGACTTGTTGCTTAGTTATTGCTTCAATCATATACTATCGTAATAAGCCTTCAAAGTCACTTGAGAATAGCAATGCTGAAGCTGTAGTGAATCAAATAACAGTGCAAAATATAACTTAAGGTAAGAAATATAGCAGGAGAGTTGGCTTTGTTACCTATGAAAGGCCGACTATACAAGCGACTTATTGAAGATCTTATTTTTTTGCAATCAATTTATCCAATTTAGTAGGAGTGTTAAATTTACTAATCTTTCCATAAAAGAATTACAGAGAGATTTAATAATTTAAAGATCCTTCTAAAGAAATTATCTCATTTTTTATTGGCAGACAGCTTGCTTAAACCCGTAAAACTTCTCCATCTGCTCACTCCATAACATTGGTATTTCCCTCAAGTCAGATAGCTTCAAACCCCTTGGCTGCCTCCCATTTGGGAACGTTCAAAAAAGTGTGTCAAACCGAAAAAAAAGTAATAAATTGATATAAAAAATGGAGGTTTGATATGAGTCAAGCAAATAGAACTACTGGTTTGGTAGATTATAAAGAATTAGAAACAAATATCCTGTCATCTATACGAGAAGGAAGACCATTGACAGGAAGAGATGGAGCATTAACACCGTTTATAAAAAGGTTGCTAGAGGCAAGTCTGGAAGGTGAAATAGAAAGCTACATGTCAGCTGAAAGTGAAGAAAATAACCGAAGAAATGGGAGAAACGCAAAAACTTTACGCACGAGTGCAGGCTCATTTGAGCTGCTAACACCAAGAGATAGGGAGGGAAGCTTTGAACCACAAATAGTCAAAAAAAGGCAAACAAGCCTACATCCAGAACTTGAAGCAAAGGTCTTAAGCACATATGCCAGTGGCATGGGATACAGAGATATAGCTTCACATGTTGAGGAAATATATGACCACAAAATATCAGCAGCAGAGATATCTAGTATTACCGATAAACTGCTACCAGTAATCAATGAATGGCGCAGCCGCCCACTGCAATCAGTGTATCCAATAGTATTTATGGATGGCATGTTTTTTAAGGTCAAGGAGGACGGACATTGCATAAGTAAATGTATGTATAATATATTGGGCATAAATCAAAATGGCAGAAAAGAAGTATTAGGTTTTTATTTGGCTGAAAGTGAAGGAGCTAACTTCTGGTTGGGAGTACTAAATGACCTCAAAGAAAGAGGAGTAGAAGATATTCTAATTGCCTGTATTGATGGGCTAAAAAGCTTTCCTACCGCTATAAATAGTGTATTTCCTAAAGCAGAAGTACAGCTATGCATAGTGCATCAGATAAGGAATTCACTGAAGTATGTATCTAGCAAAGATGTAAAAGTTTTCATAAATGATTTGAAAAAAATATATCGTGCTTCAAGTAAAGAGATTGCTGAGAATTATTTGCTTGAGCTGGAAGAAAAATGGAGTGAAAAATATCCCTTGGTTACAAAATCATGGCAAAACAATTGGGAAAATTTGTCTGGTTATTTTAAGTATTCTGGACCAGTTAGGAAGCTGATTTACACCACCAATCCAATTGAGGGATTGCATAGACAAATTAGGAAATTTACTAAAACTAAGGGCTCATTTACTAATACAAATGCCTTGTACAAACAGGTATATTGTGCTATAAAAAAGGTAGAGCAAAAGTGGACTACAGCTTTGCCTAATTGGTCATTAACTATGTCTCAGCTTGACATTTTCTTTCCCAACAGACTGAAAATTGAGTTGAACTAAAAATGCGGCTTGACACAGTTTATTTAACACTCCCTATAAGTATCATTTTGAGCACGGTATCGAAGATGTTATAAGCTTATATGATTTTGATGCATGTACCGTTAAAGAAAAGACTTCAAGATTGGAATTTTGCATAACCATATAAAAAACCAACAACCTATTCTTCTTTGCTATTCCAGCGTCACGTGAAGGAATGACAATGACAGGACTATAAGGTGTCATCCAATTGGCTGACACGGAGCAACATGTCATACCACTGTAGCTGCTAAAGAGTAGAGGAGTGACAGCTCTTCAAATTGTCGGTAAATCTAGGTCACTCTTTAGCTATAGATTCAATCAGATAACCCTTCAACTTTCCCCATTTATCCACTATACTGCTATAGGTTTTATAGCTTTTTAGTTAATGAATATTTTCAAGCAGGTTGCCTCTCTAATTTCCAGCAAATTAAATGAATTGAAACGAAGGGGTATCATAAATATAAGTGCAGAAAATTTTATTGTGGAGCCTCCAAGCAATAAAGCGCATGGAGATATTTATACAAATGTTGCTATGGTGCTTGCAAAACATGAAAAGAAGGATCCCATTGAAATCGCAGAGGTTTTAGCTAAAGAGTTTGAGCTTTTTGATGAAGTTGCAAAAGTAGAAATAGCAGGCCATGGTTTCATCAATATTCACTTGAAAATGGAAGTGTGGCATGGGATTTTAAAACAAATAAATGAGCTGAAAACAGACTTTGGCACTCTAAATATTGGAGATAATCAAGCCATCAATGTTGAGTTTGTATCTGCAAATCCAACAGGTCCTCTGCATATTGGTCATGCAAGAGGAGCAGTATTTGGTGATGTTCTGGCAAATTTACTAAAGAAAGTTGGTTATACAGTTACTAAGGAGTACTATATTAATGACGCTGGAGCGCAGATAGATACGCTAATTCGATCAGTATATTTGCGGTATAAGGAAGCTCTGGGAGAAAAAATAAGTATTGAAAAAGGCCTATACCCAGGTGAATATTTAAAACCAATAGGGGAAGCACTAGCTAAAAAATATGGCAAGGAGCTTAGAGAAGAGGAAGACAATCAGATAATTAGAGAATATACTTTAAATTCTATTTTAGAGCTCATAAAGGAAGATATGAATTTGCTTGGAGTAAGTCATGATGTCTTTACTTCAGAATACGAATTACAAAAAAGCGGCAAGATTGAAAAGAGTATAAAGATATTATCTGATAAAGGTTTGGTGTATGAAGGGTACCTAGAAAAACCAAAAGGTAAAGAAAGTGAAAATTGGATTTCCAGAAAAGAAATGTTGTTTCGCTCCACAAAATTTGGTGATGATATTGACCGCGCACTAAAAAAAGAGGATGGTAGCTGGACTTATTTTGCATCGGATATTGCTTATCATTTCGATAAGATATCACGTGGCTTTAACAATATGATCGTAGAGCTCGGCAGTGATCATGGTGGTTATGTCAAAAGGCTCAAAGCAGTCGTTTCTGCACTGAGTGATAACAAAGCAAAGATAGAAGTAAAACTGCATAATATTGTGAATTTTTTTGATAATGGCAAACCTGTTAAGATGTCCAAAAGATCAGGGAATTTTCTTACAGCTAGGGATGTAGTGGAAGAGGTTGGAAGGGATATCACTCGTTTTATAATGTTAACACGCAAGAATGATATGGTCTTGGACTTTGATTTTGTTAAAGTTAAAGAACAATCAAGAGACAACCCTATTTTTTACGTGCAATATGCTCATGCTCGTGCTCATTCGTTAATGCGTAATGCTCCAAAAGAGCTCCCAACAGCAGACTCTTTACTTTTAAGGACAGATGGGGAGCTATTCCTCATAAAAACCTTAGCAAAGTGGCCAGATGTGGTAGAAACTGCAGCAAGCCTTTGTGAGCCACACAGAATTACTTTCTACTTACTTGAAGTTGCAGAAGCGTTTCATGTTTTATGGGGATATGGCAAAAGTGATTTAAATATGCGGTTTATACTGGAGAATAACTTAAATCTCACCGCTGCAAGAATGTTTCTCGTCCAAGCCTTAGCACATGTCATTGCTTCTGGACTTTCGATTTTTAATATAGAGCCTTTGAAAGAGATGAGTTAATTTTAATGCGTAATATTAAATGTGATAATAAATTATTGATGTAAGTACAATAAGGCCAAAAATTATACAAGAGGTCTGTTAAAATCACGTATGTCGATTGTCTTAAAGTCACACAATTGTTCTGTAGAGCTATGTCCTGTAATAATTACTGTACCGTTCTGCTCAGAGCGTATTGAGATTAGGTTCAATACTAATTCACATGTTGTGCTATCAAGATTACAGAAAGGTTCATCTATCAGCCAGATATTTGCATTAGAAATTAAAAGGCGAGCAAGCGCAACTCTTCTTTTCCAGCCTGCAGAAAGTTCACCATATCTAATGTTAAATACAGGCTGCAACTCTAAACAATAAGCAGCTGCCATAACTAATTCTCTAGTGTTCCGTATTCTTGCCCAGAATTCTATGTTTTCACCAATTGTTAAGCTATCTTTACAGGCGTTTTTATGTCCTACGTAAACCATGGAAGATATAAAGGATTTTGGATCATCATATATATCTTTTCCACAGTACATTATATTACCTGACACTGGCGGCAAAAGTCCAGATAAACTTCTGATTAAGCTGGTTTTGCCGCTACCATTTGGACCAGTGATTAAGATTTTTGATTTTGGTTCAGCTTTAAAATTGAGGTTTTTAAATAATACTTTGTTATTACGAGCACAGGATAGATTTTTACATTCAAGCATCTATTGAACCTTTAAAGAGAACTTGGAGCCTAAACACTTCAGTGTATGAACATTGGATAGCTTGCATAACAAACAGTCAGTGTTTGACATACAACTGTACGAACATTGGGTTTGTAGGTAGCAGATGGTATCATCCCAGTGCTTGACACTGGGATCCAGGAATTTTAAGTAAGCACGCTGAGCTGGTTGGCATAAAAGTAGTTGCTTTATGTTAAAATTAATATTTTTAACTAGATTACATGAAGAGCTGGATCCCAGTTTCAAGCACTGGGATGACACCCTTATACTTGACTGACTATAACACTTAAGAAGTTTAGTGCCAGAAACCAGGTTATACAACGGATACTTCATCTGCCTTTTCCTTTATGTTTACCCTTAGTTGAAGACTGAGCTTTTATAAACAGCTCCCAAAATCCTTTTTTATCACCTTCTCTGTGTATCAATTGTGCAAAATGCTTCATTAAACCACTACCCATCATAACCATCTTTGTCCATTTACCTAGCGGTTTTGCTATATCAACTATTTCTAGATCTTCTTTGTAAACTTGCATATCTTTTTGCTTCTCGCTTAGCATTTCCTGTTGTTTCATCAACTCTTTTTGCTTATTTTTTTGATATAATTCATTAAATTTTCTATTTTCTTCCCACTCTTCTTTGAGAACTTTTAGAGGAAATATAATTTTTCTAATGTGATTTTTGTATATTTTTCTCAAAAAGAGAAATACTGCAATTATAGCAAGTAATATCGTGCTATATGTAATGATCTGTCCGAGCGGCATTTTTATACTCAGCTTATTGGCAAGCGGTATTTACAATTATACCATAACTATAGAAATTTTATAATTTTTTTTCTGAATAAAGATAGTAGACAAAAACTTTCTGAAGGATAAAAGGAATGCATAAGCTTAAAAACTCTCAGGTTTTAATGCTGGATAAAGCAACTTCTGCGCTTAAGTGATAACCTCGTACAAAAAGCAAGTTAATGCAAAACAGAACAATAATCATAATCACACAGCTTAAACTAAGTTCTTAGTTTCTCAAAGAAATCTTTTAACAAAAGAGAACATTTTGTTTCTAATATTCCACCATAAACTTCAGGTATGTGGTTACAGAATTGAAATGTTCTAGTGCCGTTTTCAACTCCTCCACCTTTTGGATTATAAGCTCCAAAGTACAGCCGTTTAATTTTTGCAAAAGAGATAGCTTGAGCACACATCGGGCATGGCTCTAATGTTACATACATGTCAGCTTCATAAAGCGTGGAAGTTGAAAATGCTTGTTTAATTGTTAACATTTCTGCATGTGCAGTTGGATCATTAGAGATATTGTGTGCAGAGGAGATTATATTGTTTCCACTAACTATTACAGCACCTATTGGCACTTCGCCATCTTTCTGAGCAAGTTTTGCTTGCTCTATGGCAAGTTCCATGTATTGGTACTTGAACATTCGTTACTTATTTACAATGATTTCTTTTTTAAATTTTCTTATCTCTCGCAAGTTGTAAATTTTACTTCTTGGTTTTAGCTTAGCAACTCCTTTCAAATTAGCGTAATTATGCTCGCTGTGAATTTTGCTCAGTTGCTTTAAATACCAGTCATATGTTTCTTGTTTTAAGTATTTCTCTACTTCTTTTTTTGACTGAAATTTATTTACTTCTTTTACTTTACCTATTTCCTCTATATCAAGCATATCTTCCATGGCTTGTTCCTCTTCTAATTTATCTAGTATTCTCTCTATATCTATGCAGTCCTTTTTTATTATTGTAGTTCCAGAGTTAATTTTATTCTCATCGCTTAAAAAAAATCCTGGAAGCATTTTACCTCTTGTAACCTATCTATTAAATTCTATTATTAATAGCTGCCTTAATAAATGATGTAAAGAGAGGATGAGGAGAAAATGGTCTTGATTGAAATTCTGGATGAAATTGCACACCAATAAACCATGGATGATTTTCTAACTCTACTGCCTCTATGCATGTTTTATCTTCCGATATACTACTGCATATCAGTCCATTCTTTTCTATATCATCTTTATAATCTAAATTAACTATATATCTGTGCCTGTGCCTTTCTGAAATAGTGACATTACTATACACATTTGCCATTTTGGAATTTGGACTTACATTACATTTATATGTTCCAAGTCTCATAGTCCCACCAAGATCAACGTTTTTATCGCTAGCTAGCTTAATGATTGGGTGCTTACAGGTACAAAATTCTTCAGAGTGTACATCTTCAAGCTTAATGACATTGCGAGCAAATTCAATCACTGCAAGCTGCATACCAAGACATATTCCCAAAAATGGAATGTTATTTATACGGGCGTAGTTTATTGCTAATATCTTACCTTCTACTCCATTATCACCAAATCCCCCTGGGACAAGGATTGCATGAGAATTTTGTAATTTTTCTCTTATAAACTTTGCATCTATAGATTTTCCATTCTCTTCTCTTGAGTTGACCCAATTTATCTTCACTCTAGCTTTATTACTAATTGCACCATGGTTTAATGCTTCAATCAGTGATTTATATGCGTCAGGAAATTCAGTATATTTTCCTACTATGGAAACGATAACTTCTTGTGTTGGATGTCTCATAGAGTGTACTATTTGGTCCCATTCAGGTAAGCTTGGTTTTGGCTTACTTAAGTGAAAGTGATCCAAAATTTGTGTCCCGAGCCCACATTGATTATACAAGGACGGTAACTCGTATATATGATTTACATCAGGAGCAGGTATTACGTTAGATAAAGAAACATTGCAAAGATTGGCTATCTTTTCTTTTTGGTTATCGGAAATTTCTTTTCCACTGCGACATAATATAATATCCGGTTGTAATCCCATAGAGTTTAATTCTCGAACTGAATGCTGTGTTGGTTTTGTCTTTGATTCTTGCGCTACAGTAAGATATGGTATTAAGGTTAGATGAATAAGGATAACTCTTTGCTTTCCTAGTTTATAATTAACTTGGCGTATAGCTTCCAAAAACGGTTGGCTTTCAATATCACCTACGGTTCCACCTATTTCGCATATTACAAAATTTAAGTCTTCCGTATCATTAAAAATAAAAGATTTGATTAAATCTGTCACATGAGGAATAACTTGTACAGTTTTACCCAGATAATCACCACGCCTTTCCTTCTTTAATAATTCATTATATACTTTACCAGTTGTTATATTGTCATCCTTAGTTGCTTTAATTTTAGTAAAACGCTCGTAATGTCCAAGGTCTAAATCAGTTTCAGCACCATCCTCAGTAACAAATACTTCCCCGTGCTGAGCTGGGCTCATTGTTCCAGGATCAATGTTGAGATATGGGTCAAGCTTTCTGATGCGAACCTTGAATCCATGAGCTTGAAGAAGTGCGCCCACACTTGAAGCAACTAAACCCTTACCAAGTGATGAAACAACTCCACCTGTAACAAAGATAAACTTGGTTTCTTTCATTGATTTTCAAATGGAACAGAAGTTGATTGGCCTTCTTGCTTCTTTTCTGATATAATCTTCTCTTCAATTAATTTTTTATGTACATCTTTTGAACATAATCCTGATAGTAACAGTGTATTTATAATAAACAGTCCAGCAACTATAGAAGTTATTCTACTTAGTGAATTTTCAGAAGACTTTACCGGAATTATTGAATTCATTCCCTGCTGTGAATTACTAAAGCCACTTAATGAACTACTTCCAGGTGGCTGCAGAAGCACTAAAATTACCAATACAACAACTAATATTATTTGAAGCACACTAAGTACTGTTACTGACATTATGAATAGAGCTAAAAATAAAGACTTTAGGAGCATAAGGCTCATAAGTCAAGAATATCTTTACCCGAGTAACTTGACTACTGGAATCCAAGTATGTATTAAACCCTATTTAAATTATGAGCTATCACATTTTAAAATACAAAGATTATGAACCAAAAATGGATGAAAGTTCTTTTATCGCAGACGGTGTGCGTATCATAGGTAACGTTGAAATAGGAAGGAATGCGAGTATCTGGTTTAATTGTGTGATCAGAGGAGATGTTGGATCAATCAAAATAGGTGATGAAACGAATATTCAAGATGGCACCGTAATTCATGTAGATAGAAATCCAGGCGGCGACACGATTATTGGTAGTATGGTGACGGTTGGACATTTTTGCATATTACATGCATGCACGGTGCATGATAAAGCATTTATTGGTATGGGTTCTACCATAATGGATCATGCGATTGTGGAGTTTGGAGCTATGGTAGCTGCTGGTTCACTGGTGACACATGGAAAAGTGATAAAAAGTGGTGAAGTATGGGCTGGCAGGCCAGCAAAATTCTTCAAAAAAATGTCAGATGAGGAAATTAAACATATTATGCAGTCAGCACAAAATTATGTTGTATTGATGAAGGAGTATAAAGCTACATGCTAGACGGGAGTGTTAAATAAACCATACGCGTCAAGTTAAGAGATTGTAAGTAAATTCATTCAGGGAAGTTAAGGTAGATACTCTAGTTTTTCTGTACTTGTCTTTTAATGAAAATCGAGACCAAGTTATGGTAAGCTTTTTAAGAAAAACTTTCAAACTATTAACTTTATTCTTTAGTGCTAAAAATAACTCTCTAACCCGCCTTTTTAGCTCAATAAATGCCTTTGTTAAGCTAAGTTCTGTATTCTTTTTCACTTCTGTGCAACCAACTATGCTGTGAAATATAAGAATTGCGCACAATTTAGCATATAGTTCACATAATACTCTGCATGGCTTTCCTTTTAGCTTATCAAGTCTGATATGGCTTTTATACAATTTAAATAATTTGCCACCTTACTCTGTAAATCGTTAATACTTGCTCAGCACTAATTTTATTTTCTGGAACATTAGTTTTGACCAGTTCAACAATTTTTGATTTCTTTTAGAGGATGTATATCCCTGCGATCTTGCTAATCTATTAGCTTTCCTTCTTCTGGCCATATTCAGTTAGTTTCTGACATATAATTCTTACTCTAATTTTTGCTTCTTTTCCTAACAATACCTCGTTTTCTAAAAATAACTTATCCTCTAAACATTCTAATAACTCCATTTTTTGATTTGTTTCTACATCATATATGTTGGTATCGGATTTATAACGACTTATGAAATAAGCTCCTATTTCATTGATTTGTTTAAAAGAACTTGGCACAAAATAACCGAGATCAGATATTAGCAAATCATTGCTTAATATATTACTTAAATGTTTCCTATATCCCTGGTCTGATCTTACTCCCTCCGTTAAATTAAGTTGGTCTATTATCTGATTCATGTAGTCGAAAACTAATTGTAACTTTATTCCAGACTTAGTATTGCTTTCATAGCCACTGTAGCTAGTACCATAACCTTTATACATCTCTTCCATATTGTTAGGTAGAGTAATATAGCTACTGTCCAATAATTTAACACTATTAAATAGCTGTAAGATTTTGCAATCAACTTGCAAGATATTTTTAAACTGTGCCTTATCAAGTTAATACTGGGAGGATACTAGTATGAAGCCTTTTCTGGTAAATAAAAAGGCTTCATTTTAAGCAATGGAATTTAAATAGCTGCTTGTCTATTAACTCCTGTAGTAATTTGTATGCTTTCCACACTTGTTGAAGGATAAAATCCTTTTATTACTTCAGAGCCTTCTCGCCTTAAATATGACAATGCTCCATATAAAGGCTTTGCTTCGTATTGTCTACCTACTTTTACCTCTTTATGTGCAGTTATTTGATCCCAAGTGACATCACCTTCAATAAACTCTACAGAACCATCATCACTAATGCTGATTTTTATCTTACACTCTTTTCCTTCAGCATACCAATTTAAAGCAATATAATATGAGCCATTAGCTACTTCATAAATTCTTACTCCATTCTCATCAACTCTGCAGCGTATTCCTCTTGTTTCACACTTGCTTTTACTAGGCAGTAATAATGTAATTCCATCTACACCATATTGCTTGCATATATCATTATTTAGAATATCAACTACATTTACTGGTTTTGTAAGATCGCTGAGCATAATTCTGAGTGCAGGTTTAATCTTACCTTTCTTTCTACTTTCTTTAATTCCTATATATTCTAAAGTATTGTCTTTTATACTTTAATTTAAATTTTGTGCAATTTTGTTAGCAATTTTGCCTACAATATTTTTGCTATCGTACTTATTGGCATACTTGTACTCATACCTGCCATTAACCTCATACTTATACTTTTCCTGCCCTTCTTCATTAGGAACCACAGTAGAAAAGTGTTTAAACCACATTTCATCATCATCAATACTAACTTCTTCGTTCTTATCTTCAGAATCTATAAGTATTTTATTATCTGGGCTCACATTTTCAAAGAACTTATCCTTTGTACGCAAATAAAAATTTTCATTTTGACCAAGAGTTTTAATTAGACCTTTAGGATTATCTAGCATGTATACCTTCACACATTAACTATATAGAAGTATATATCAATGTTGATCTTCTCGGTCAACATTAAAGTTTAAATTTTTTATGAAAAAAACAGCTTCTACAAAAATTTATAAAAGCTCCCATATAGAAAACTAACGCTGAATAGAAGAACCAGCTCCTTTGACATCCGCTTTTGTGATATCTGTCAAAGGTTTCACCGACTCAGAGCTCTCTTCTTTTACCTCTGAAGCAAATTCTTTAAGCGCAGATTTTGCTTCAGTACTTTTTTTCACAAGGTTTTCTATTTTAGAATTTCCGTGCATTTTTACTTCTTCACTAGAACTTCTATACTGCGACTTATCAAGAGAAACTAGCTCTGCTAAAGTCATTTTCTTATTTTTAACACCACCAATTCTGATTTTTACATCTTTATTTTCCTCGAGATCTTCAAAAGTTAAATCCTCACTTATATTGTCACAAGTTACTGTACCATCATTACTGATATTCACAATAATGCTGCAATCTTCATTGCCTACCTTCCAACTAAATTGGATTGAATAGGATCCATTGATTACCTCGTAAAGTCTGCATTTATTTTTGTCTAATGAGATGCGTAATCCTCTCTCCTCTTCTGGAGAGTTTAACAGCGTAACAGCTGTAACTTTTGGATCAGCACGACAGGAAACATTTCCAAGAAATGATTCATCAATTTTTAATTGTTCTGAATCCTCGCTCAATAACAACCATACAGTAAACGATTTATCCTTCCTTCCCCTTAATTTTATATTTTTTATAGAACTAAGAGGTATGTGTTTAGTAATTTCCTTTTGAATTTCATCAATAAAAAATTGAGTTTCTTTATCATTTTTGTCTAAAAATTTTTTCTCATTTAGGTGATGTTCAGATGATTTAGAAAGATTTTCTACAGCACATTTGTAAGTGATATATTCATATTTACGTGTGTGCTTATTTATCACCACTGGATTCTTATCCGATATTGTTCCAGAAATGTTTTGACTACGAAGGACTGGAACTATAACTTCTTCAGAATTTTACTTTTCTTCTCACTGGACCAAATCCAGTTTCTTAAAGCATTTAACATAATAACCTCCATATTAATGCCATAATAAATTTAGCATACCAATATAAACTTGTATCTTGAAAAAAGCATCTAATGTTTTAAGCTTAAGCATTAGTTGGAGAAGGGAGGAACTCTGATATAAACCTTAGATATAAAATCTGTTTTGCAGATAAGAGCTCCCCCTCAAAAGTATAGGCTGGACGGCGTCTTAGAAAGACCTAAATGGTTCTAATTCTGTATTAACAAGGTTAGCCTTACTTTTCATTTTTAATGGTAACGTATGGGGTTATATATGATCAACAACTTTCTTGGCATAGATGTATCAAAAGATCGCTTTGATGTTTTTCTCTCATTTATAAGTAAAAAAGGAAAACGTGAAACTAGGAAAAGGAGCTTTAAGAACGATGATCATGGTTTTCAAGGTTTACTGAGCTTTCTACAAAAACATAATGTAGAACAAGTAAAAGCCTGCATGGAAGCTACCGGTTGTTATAGTGAAGCTTTGGCTGAATTTCTACACAATACTGGACATTTTGTTAGTGTTGTAAATCCTTATTGCATAAAATCCTACGCAAGAAGTAAGCTTACACGGCAAAAAAAATGATCAGACTGATGCAGAAATTATTGCTGATTGTTGCCAAAGACAGGAACCTACTCGTTGGATACCACCTTCTCCTGAACTGAAAAAATTAAAACATCTTTATCGTTGCTCGGTTGCGTTAAAAGATGAATTGATATTAGTAAATAACCACTTAGAAAAAAAAGAGAGACTGCCCAAAGAAGTTGCAAATGCTTGGGAAGACCTTGCAATGAATATAGCTCAAAAAATAGAAACAATAAAAAACTCCGTACGTGAACTATTAAAGCAACACAAAGAGTTGTTGGAAAATTTTCAACTTCTACTGACTATTCCAGGCATAGGAGAGGAATCAGCAGTAGCTATTTTAGCTGAGGTTCCTGACATAGAAGTTTTTAGAAATGCCAGACAATTGGCAGCATATGCAGGAGTTATACCGAGAAATATAACATCAGGTTCATCTGTATATGCCAAACCCAGATTAAGTAAATCCGGTTCACAACCATTACGTAAGGCACTTTTCTTTCCTGCCATAGTAGCTTATACCAATTCCCGCTATACAAGCAACGAATAGACAATAATGGAAAAAAAGCCATACTGGAGTAAGTAAAATAGCGAGGTTTAGATGGCATTAAGATCAAAATTATTGGATGAAAAAGTGGTGGAATCAGCAAAAGAGATGTTGAAGAAAGTAAGAAATAATGCGTATGTTGCAAAAAAACTAAATGCTGTAATTGCAGCAAAAAAGCACAGTATAACAGCTGTAGCAAAAATATGTTGCATTTCGAGAAAGGCAATTACTACATGGATAAAGCACATAAAATTTGGAAGAGAAGAAAAATTATTTTCTCCACCTCAACGCCGTAGAAAAACTATATTGAACCAAAGTCAACTTGAACAAATTGAGGTGTGGATAGAGGAAAACCCCAATATTACTATCAGAGAAATGAGAATAAGAATCCAAGAAAGATTTGGTTTGAATATCAGCAAATCCACAATACATCGTAATATGCAAAGAATGAAATTCTCATATATCACACCAAGACCAGTTCATAGTGGACAGGATAAAAATAAGCAAGAGGAGTTTAAAAAAAAACCTCAATGAAACTATTGTCATGCATTCTGAAAAAGAGCTATTTTTCTTCGATGAATCACGGTTTGGTACACATTCAAAAGTTGGACATGGGTGGTTTAAAAAAGGCAGTAGGACACAGGTTAAGGTAAAATTAGGTAGGGAAAATTTTTATCTCTATAGTGCAGTTAATCCCAGAAATGGAGAGAATTTTAGCTTATTTGCACCAAACGTCAACACTGCTTGTATAAATATATTCCTTGAACAGATGTCGCAATATTTAGGAATACGAAAGGCTTTTCTCGTGATGGATTGCGCTAGTTGGCATAAGTCAAAAAGTTTAAAGATACCTAAAAATATCGAAATTATATACCTACCACCATACTCACCTGACCTCAATCCTGTTGAGAGGTTTTGGTTATATATAAAACAGAACATTTTGCGCAATAAAATCTACGATACAATTGTTCTGCTTGAGAGCGCTTTGTGTAAATTTATTACCTCTCTTTCCCCTTCCACGGTTAAACAACTCTGCAATGCTTCTTATTTGGTTCATTAATAATGAGAGTTGGTATTAGTATTAGGATTTGCTCCTTGCTTTAATAGAAACTCAACAATTTCTAAATGACCTTGATCTGCAGCAGAATGCAGTGCTGTCCACTTAAATTTATTGGCAGCATTTACATCAATGCCCTTTTCTACTAAAAATTTCATAATTTCTAAACATCCTTTTCCTGCAGCATAACGCAATGCTTTTTTGCCAATACTTACATTGTTTTGTATCAAGAGCTTGATATTTTCTAGGTCACAAGTTTCAGATGCAATTTCTAATTTAGTAATGCTATCTTTGTCTCTCTTTTTAGAACCTGTACATGATCTCAAGAAAGGAATAAACTAAGAGATAATGTATATAAGTTAGGATATATGAGGAGTGTATACCCAAGTGATATAAGTCGGGAAAGATTTGAGATTATATTACCAGATCTAGAATCCTGTAGAAAAAAAACAAAACCAAGAAAACTGGATTTATATGAGTTATTTTGCGGTGTACTTTATGTGCTAAAAAGTGGCTGTCAGTGGCGAATGCTACCAAAAGAGTTTCCAAAATGGCGCAATTGTTACGATTACTTCAAGAGATGGAGTAAAAAACCGAATGAAGATAGAGAAAGTGTTCTAGAAATTGTCTTAAAAAAAATTAGTTGGAGAGGTTCGTTTCAACAGTGGTCGGAATACAAAAACAAGCTTCTGCATCATTGATGCTCAAAGTGTAAAAAACACCGATATTGCTGAAGAAAAAGGTTATGATGCCGGCAAGAAAATTTCAGGAATAAAGCGTCATATTGCAGTAGATACGCAAGGTTTGCCACATGCAATTTATATTACTACAGCTAATATCGGAGATCGTACTGCTGCTGTAGAGATGATTTGTAACGCAAGAAAAAATCTTTCCGAAGTTCAAAATATACTAGTTGATGCAGGTTATACAGGAGAAAATTTTGCAACTCAAATAAAAACGACTATTGGTGCAACCGTTGAAGTAATAAAACGAAGTGAATTACATACCTTTGTTGTATTGCCAAAAAGGTGGGTTGTAGAGCGTTCTTTTGCTTGGCTGGAAAAGTGTAGACGGTTATGGAAAAATTGCGAGCGTAAACTCAATACTAGACTACAAATGGTCGTTCTAGCTTTTACTGCCTTGCTCCTCAAAAGATTATGAACAGGCTCTTAGATAATGAAATACATACGATTACAATACATACTGCCAGTGCTATTAATAAAACTAGTCTATTTTTATGTATGATCGAATTTATGCTCATGTATTATACATTTTTTAGAATTAAATAATCATTTGCTTAAGTTTCACTTAAACAGCTTTGCTCACTGTTGCCTCTACTATAGTTTGATATCCTCTATTATTCAGAATATGTTCTGCCTTGCTAATTACCCATTCACCTTCAATTTCCTGACAAAATCCTGAAAGGCTGATCTTATACCAACTCTCATTATTAATGAACCAAATAAGAAGCATTGCAGAGTTGTTTAACCGTGGAAGGGGAAAGAGAGGTAATAAATTTACACAAAGCGCTCTCAAGCAGAACAATTGTATCGTAGATTTTATTGCGCAAAATGTTCTGTTTTATATATAACCAAAACCTCTCAACAGGATTGAGGTCAGGTGAGTATGGTGGTAGGTATATAATTTCGATATTTTTAGGTATCTTTAAACTTTTTGACTTATGCCAACTAGCGCAATCCATCACGAGAAAAGCCTTTCGTATTCCTAAATATTGCGACATCTGTTCAAGGAATATATTTATACAAGCAGTGTTGACGTTTGGTGCAAATAAGCTAAAATTCTCTCCATTTCTGGGATTAACTGCACTATAGAGATAAAAATTTTCCCTACCTAATTTTACCTTAACCTGTGTCCTACTGCCTTTTTTAAACCACCCATGTCCAACTTTTGAATGTGTACCAAACCGTGATTCATCGAAGAAAAATAGCTCTTTTTCAGAATGCATGACAATAGTTTCATTGAGGTTTTTTTTTAAACTCCTCTTGCTTATTTTTATCCTGTCCACTATGAACTGGTCTTGGTGTGATATATGAGAATTTCATTCTTTGCATATTACGATGTATTGTGGATTTGCTGATATTCAAACCAAATCTTTCTTGGATTCTTATTCTCATTTCTCTAATAGTAATATTGGGGTTTTCCTCCATCCACACCTCAATTTGTTCAAGTTGACTTTGGTTCAATATAGTTTTTCTACGGCGTTGAGGTGGAGAAAATAATTTTTCTTCTCTTCCAAATTTTATGTGCTTTATCCATGTAGTAATTGCCTTTCTCGAAATGCAACATATTTTTGCTACAGCTGTTATACTGTGCTTTTTTGCTGCAATTACAGCATTTAGTTTTTTTGCAACATACGCATTATTTCTTACTTTCTTCAGCATCTCTTTTGCTGATTCCACCACTTTTTCATCCAATAATTTTGATCTTAATGCCATCTAAACCTCGCTATTTTACTTACTCCAGTATGGCTTTTTTTCCATTATTGTCTATTCGTTGCTTGTATAGCGGGAATTGGTATTAGCTTCTGCAAATAATTCTGGATTACCAGGAACAGTTACATTTAAATTTGATGTACTACGTTTTAGTTGTTTTAACTTGGCTGCTGCTGCACTAATTGCTGATTCTGCGGTAGAGTAAAGCGTTTGCAGGGTATGACTTGGACCCTCATTTCCCACTTTCTCTTCTATAGTTTCTCCCTTTTCATAACTATGCCATTTTGCAATAACAGATCCATATTTGTTACGCACATTAAAATTTACCTCCCAATTTATAATATCTTTAGGTGTAATACCAACTCTCATTATTAATAAACCAAATAAGAAGCATTGCAGAGTTGTTTAACCGTGGAAGGGGAAAGAGAGGTAATAAATTTACACAAAGCGCTCTCAAGCAGAACAATTGTATCGTAGATTTTATTGCGCAAAATGTTCTGTTTTATATATAACCAAAACCTCTCAACAGGATTGAGGTCAGGTGAGTATGGTGGTAGGTATATAATTTCGATATTTTTAGGTATCTTTAAACTTTTTGACTTATGCCAACTAGCGCAATCCATCACGAGAAAAGCCTTTCGTATTCCTAAATATTGCGACATCTGTTCAAGGAATATATTTATACAAGCAGTGTTGACGTTTGGTGCGAATAAGCTAAAATTCTCTCCATTTCTGGGATTAACTGCACTATAGAGATAAAAATTTTCCCTACCTAATTTTACCTTAACCTGTGTCCTACTGCCTTTTTTAAACCACCCATGTCCAACTTTTGAATGTGTACCAAACCGTGATTCATCGAAGAAAAATAGCTCTTTTTCAGAATGCATGACAATAGTTTCATTGAGGTTTTTTTTTAAACTCCTCTTGCTTATTTTTATCCTGTCCACTATGAACTGGTCTTGGTGTGATATATGAGAATTTCATTCTTTGCATATTACGATGTATTGTGGATTTGCTGATATTCAAACCAAATCTTTCTTGGATTCTTATTCTCATTTCTCTAATAGTAATATTGGGGTTTTCCTCTATCCACACCTCAATTTGTTCAAGTTGACTTTGGTTCAATATAGTTTTTCTACGGCGTTGAGGTGGAGAAAATAATTTTTCTTCTCTTCCAAATTTTATGTGCTTTATCCATGTAGTAATTGCCTTTCTCGAAATGCAACATATTTTTGCTACAGCTGTTATACTGTGCTTTTTTGCTGCAATTACAGCATTTAGTTTTTTTGCAACATACGCATTATTTCTTACTTTCTTCAGCATCTCTTTTGCTGATTCCACCACTTTTTCATCCAATAATTTTGATCTTAATGCCATCTAAACCTCGCTATTTTACTTACTCCAGTATGGCTTTTTTTCCATTATTGTCTATTCGTTGCTTGTATAGCGGGAATTGGTATAAGATTTTAAGAGGGTTATCTGCTGCAAGTAAAGTTTTAGGTAGGGTAGCAATAGTTACTATGGTTGCTGATGTGTTGATAACAATTGGTATAGAAATTCATGAGAGAATAGAGTATACAAAAGCAATAGCAGAACAAGTACCTCTATTACCTGGTGGTGAACAAGCAGAAGTGTTTTTTGCAGGGGTAATCAAGTTTTTTACAGGAAGAGATGTAGAAAAAGAATATGAAGACACAATTAGAATAAAGGGTTATTTAAATTATGTAGGGAACGTTCAAAAAAGTGTGTCAAACCGAAAAAAAAAGTAATAAATTGATATAAAAAATGGAGGTTTGATATGAGTCAAGCAAATAGAACTACTGGTTTGGTAGATTATAAAGAATTAGAAACAAATATCCTGTCATCTATACGAGAAGGAAGACCATTGACAGGAAGAGATGGAGCATTAACACCGTTTATAAAAAGGTTGCTAGAGGCAAGTCTGGAAGGTGAAATAGAAAGCTACATGTCAGCTGAAAGTGAAGAAAATAACCGAAGAAATGGGAGAAACGCAAAAACTTTACGCACGAGTGCAGGCTCATTTGAGCTGCTAACACCAAGAGATAGGGAGGGAAGCTTTGAACCACAAATAGTCAAAAAAAGGCAAACAAGCCTACATCCAGAACTTGAAGCAAAGGTCTTAAGCACATATGCCAGTGGCATGGGATACAGAGATATAGCTTCACATGTTGAGGAAATATATGACCACAAAATATCAGCAGCAGAGATATCTAGTATTACCGATAAACTGCTACCAGTAATCAATGAATGGCGCAGCCGCCCACTGCAATCAGTGTATCCAATAGTATTTATGGATGGCATGTTTTTTAAGGTCAAGGAGGACGGACATTGCATAAGTAAATGTATGTATAATATATTGGGCATAAATCAAAATGGCAGAAAAGAAGTATTAGGTTTTTATTTGGCTGAAAGTGAAGGAGCTAACTTCTGGTTGGGAGTACTAAATGACCTCAAAGAAAGAGGAGTAGAAGATATTCTAATTGCCTGTATTGATGGGCTAAAAAGCTTTCCTACCGCTATAAATAGTGTATTTCCTAAAGCAGAAGTACAGCTATGCATAGTGCATCAGATAAGGAATTCACTGAAGTATGTATCTAGCAAAGATGTAAAAGTTTTCATAAATGATTTGAAAAAAATATATCGTGCTTCAAGTAAAGAGATTGCTGAGAATTATTTGCTTGAGCTGGAAGAAAAATGGAGTGAAAAATATCCCTTGGTTACAAAATCATGGCAAAACAATTGGGAAAATTTGTCTGGTTATTTTAAGTATTCTGGACCAGTTAGGAAGCTGATTTACACCACCAATCCAATTGAGGGATTGCATAGACAAATTAGGAAATTTACTAAAACTAAGGGCTCATTTACTAATACAAATGCCTTGTACAAACAGGTATATTGTGCTATAAAAAAGGTAGAGCAAAAGTGGACTACAGCTTTGCCTAATTGGGCATTAACTATGTCTCAGCTTGACATTTTCTTTCCCAACAGACTGAAAATTGAGTTGAACTAAAAATGCGGCTTGACACAGTTTATTTAACACTTCCACACTTTTCTCAAAATTCTCTATGATGTTTAATGCATACCCCTGTGCTTCTAGTGGAAACATAGACTGATCTACCGTAAAAATGTACTTCTGACCTATGATTTTCTTTGTAAATACATCTAATGAAAAGAGTGTGCCATTCATATCAATACCTTGAACTGTAGTAATAGCTTTAGAAGGTTGAGAATGCTCGACACCTATAGTGGGCTTAAAGGAAAAAGAGATAAACTGAGAAACACTTTTAACAGCATCTATCCAAAAAGATGGTTTGCTTGCTCCGCTTGTAGCTCTCCCTTTATTATAGTCTACCTCATCATTTTGCAATAAATTTTTTGATACATTTTCTCTGACCGTTACCTCAGGCTGATTCCCTGAATCTACAAAAAGAGGTTCATGTGATGGATGACGGCGATCATACTCTCCATGGTGGTGACGATGCTTATGTTGTACAGATTCTCTTTCTCTATTGAGCTTTTCCTCTAAGTATTTCACAATATTATTATGTTTTCTATCTCTAGCGATATCTAGTGGTGTTATACCATCCTTATTTTTAGCATTGGTATTGGCCTCTTTCTCTACAAACCTTTCTACTATTTCTGCGTAACCATAGCTAGCATTAAAGTACATAGGGGTATTGCCATATCTATTCTTCGCATTAGCATTAGCTCCTTTCTCTACAAGCTTTTTTACCATACTTAAATTACCATAATCTGCAGCCAAGTACAGAGAAGTAGCGCCATCATTGTTCTTATACTAATTCCCGCTATACAAGCAACGAATAGACAATAATGGAAAAAAAGCCATACTGGAGTAAGTAAAATAGCGAGGTTTAGATGGCATTAAGATCAAAATTATTGGATGAAAAAGTGGTGGAATCAGCAAAAGAGATGCTGAAGAAAGTAAGAAATAATGCGTATGTTGCAAAAAAACTAAATGCTGTAATTGCAGCAAAAAAGCACAGTATAACAGCTGTAGCAAAAATATGTTGCATTTCGAGAAAGGCAATTACTACATGGATAAAGCACATAAAATTTGGAAGAGAAGAAAAATTATTTTCTCCACCTCAACGCCGTAGAAAAACTATATTGAACCAAAGTCAACTTGAACAAATTGAGGTGTGGATGGAGGAAAACCCCAATATTACTATTAGAGAAATGAGAATAAGAATCCAAGAAAGATTTGGTTTGAATATCAGCAAATCCACAATACATCGTAATATGCAAAGAATGAAATTCTCATATATCACACCAAGACCAGTTCATAGTGGACAGGATAAAAATAAGCAAGAGGAGTTTAAAAAAAAACCTCAATGAAACTATTGTCATGCATTCTGAAAAAGAGCTATTTTTCTTCGATGAATCACGGTTTGGTACACATTCAAAAGTTGGACATGGGTGGTTTAAAAAAGGCAGTAGGACACAGGTTAAGGTAAAATTAGGTAGGGAAAATTTTTATCTCTATAGTGCAGTTAATCCCAGAAATGGAGAGAATTTTAGCTTATTTGCACCAAACGTCAACACTGCTTGTATAAATATATTCCTTGAACAGATGTCGCAATATTTAGGAATACGAAAGGCTTTTCTCGTGATGGATTGCGCTAGTTGGCATAAGTCAAAAAGTTTAAAGATACCTAAAAATATCGAAATTATATACCTACCACCATACTCACCTGACCTCAATCCTGTTGAGAGGTTTTGGTTATATATAAAACAGAACATTTTGCGCAATAAAATCTACGATACAATTGTTCTGCTTGAGAGCGCTTTGTGTAAATTTATTACCTCTCTTTCCCCTTCCACGGTTAAACAACTCTGCAATGCTTCTTATTTGGTTCATTAATAATGAGAGTTGGTATTAGCATTAACATAAGCTCCTTTCTCTATAAGTTTTTCTACCACATTTAAATGATCATTAATGGCAGCCAAATGTAGAGGAACGTAGCCATTATTGTTCTTAGCATTAACGTCAGCTCCTCTCTTCATAAGCTTTTCTACCACATTTAAATGATCATTAATGGCAGCCAAATGTAAAGGTGTTAAGCTATCATTGTCTTTAGCATTAACATCAGCACCTTTATCGAGAAGGTCTGCAACTCGATTAGCATCCCCACTATCCACAGCGGCAAGTAATTCATTATCATAAGCACCGAAAGTCATCTAGTCCTCTATATAAAACCACCTAATTTAACGAAGCAATACAGCTACCTTATAGTATGAAGAAAAATACCATTATTATGCTTACTGCACATAAAAAATTAATAATTCAATATGTTTTTATCAAATTACTTCATCTTCAAAACTTGTCAACCCCTATTTAAAAATTTTCTATGCAATGAATTGCTATTAACTTATTAGTAATATTCAATAATAATTGAGTTAACATGGCCACTTTCAGCACCCAAAACGAGCAAGTGTGAGAGCTTTTTGTTTTGAAATGCCTTGGTCTACCATGTGTACCGTACGAACTTTTTTATACGGTAATTTTATTATACGCTAAAACTAGCTACATTGGTTCACTTTAGCTAAATCTATATACGAACTGTTTTGCATAATTTTATTGCAAAGATTTCAAACTTCTATTTTTATAACCTTATTTTTAAGCTGCTTGTTCTCACAAAGATACGCCCTTTTTTGAAGGAGTAAACAATTGAATTTTTTATAACACTAACTAGCATGGTACTTTCACTAAAATATTTTTTGAAAAAGTTAGTTGACTTGTAAATAGTTCTCTACTAATATTGGCATGTATTTGTTTATTCTGCTGAAGTTGCTCCATACAGGTTTGCTGTAAAAACTTCAGCAGTTTCCGTACTCCTTTAAAGCATCATATTCCTATATATTAAATATAGCTGGTGTTCTCAATTTTGTTGATCTATAGTAAAATTGGCTAAGACTTCCAGTAATAAACAACTTTTAACCTAGCAGTACTCACCATAAAAACTTAACAAAAATATGAGTAGTAAAAAGATTATGTTGAAATTAACTTGACACATACTACACATTCTATATAATATATTCTATATCTAGGGCTAGCAGGTAATATGGGTATAGGGTCAGTAAAATATATTTCAGAACCTATCAGTGAACAAAGTAAACACACTGATGAGCAAAAACTGAAGTGTGACCTAAGCGCTGGACAAGAGTGTTCAGAAATAGGTAGCCCAAAAACAGAAGCAACTGAATTACCAGTAGATAGTTATTATGAATTCATTAAGCGAGATTTATTTTGGGCTGATAGAAGTTTGATAGATGATAAAAAATACTTAGAGGATTTAATAGATGAGTGGCTTATTCATGCACCTAACTTAAAACTGGGAGAGAGTCAAAAAGAGTTAAATCAAAAATTACTCAATAGTATTATAAAAGATTTTAATATGGGAAATTATGACTCATTTTCAAATCTTAAGCAATTTTTAGAAAGTAACGAGAAAAATAAAGACCTGAAGTATGTTCTTAATCTAAAAAGAGGGCATCTAGGAACAACAGTATTGAATGTGTTTGTCGCACACGATGAAGCCATTCATCCTCTTCTCAAAGCTGGTGCTGATCTAAATATGCAGGATAATAAAGGTAAAACACTTTTGCATGATACTGCTATTTATTCCAGTGAGTATGAAGGTCTAAAGTATCTCTTAGATGCAAAAACTGATCCAAATATACAAGATAAAAAAGGTAATACACCTTTACACTATTATGCTGCTAATTGTAATGATTATAGCAGAAAGGTTATGGATTTACTCATAAGCAAAGGAGCTGATTTAAACATAAAAAATAACAATGGAAAGACCCCACTGCAAATTGCAATTGATAGCAACAATATTATAGAGTGTTTTTTAACTGACAACCAAAAAAAGTTAAGAGACCAACTACGTAAAATGGTTAAAGCTACAGATTCTGATGAAGATTGGGATAATCCTTATGGTCCAGGTGTTGAAGATCTGAAAAAATTTTTAGATAAACATAAAAATAACCAAGATTTAAAGATAGTTTTAAATGTTAAGGGTGATAGTTCAATTTGGCCGTTTTGTCAATTTCCTGATGTAAAAGCTTTACTCTTAAAAGCAGGAGCAACTGACTTTGTAGGTAATAAGCAAGATAATTGTGAAAAATGTGATAGTCTCTTGTCAGAGATGTATCAAACAAATCAACTTGCTAAGCTAAATAAGTTTTTGAGTAAGGTAGTAAAAGCTAAAAGCATGATTGAACTACAGGAAGTTGTAAATGAGATTATAGCTTCTGGAATGAGATTAAATTTTGCTAAAGACAAAGATTATTACTTTGCAGATCACGTACTAGAAAAAATTGCTAAGTTAGAAGGAAGCTATGGAATTGCCAGTGATATAGTATGTGCATTAATATCGAGAGGAGCAAAGTTAAAAAACTCAGATAGTTTAAAAGTCATTGATACAATAGAACGAGAGTTTAAAGATCATAAAGCTAATGTAATCAAGGCTCATGTAGAGTACATTAATTATGCTGAAGAATTTTTTAGAGTTGCAAAGGATGCTACCAGTGGTCAACTGTGTGATGGAAAAATCGATAACAGTGTATCTTACTTAGAATACTCAGAGGATAGTATAATAGATGTTGGAAAAATCACAGATAGAACAAGGAATTTAGGAATACCTCAAGGAGAAAAAGGATATGGAAGGAGTGTAATAAAAATTGGCAAAAGTGAGGTGGAAATTATAACCCAAGATGGCATAAGGAATTACACAGATCTTACAGAAGGCAGCGATATAGTATTAACTTTCTATACCAGTTTGGGAAATATAGACGTTAGACTGTATCCTGACGTACAAGATAAAAGCAAAATTATAGTAGAAGTGAGTAATAGAGAGGAAGTATTGGAAAAATTCAAAGGTCATGAAGAAGAATTAGGCGAGGATTGTGTACTTGGTGATTATGATGTCTACTATGCTATTGAACAGGGATATTTTGAAAGGTCTGGAAAATTAATGCATCCTGAAGTAATAAGCGAGTCTAACAACAAATGGACAGAACGTGAAGAGTTAAGAAGGGATTCTATGGAGGAAATTGCTAGAAGGCATAAGTTATTACAAGATTTACGCAATATTGAGTCTAATATTGTAAAAAAGGAGAAGAATTTTGACGTAAAAACTTACCTGATAGATATCTTTAAAATTTTATCTAGGTTCTATGAAGAAAAAGGGGATATTTCTAAAACAGACTTAGCTAAAGCAGCAGAAAAGGAAAGTAAAAAATTGGGGTTAGAAGGTAAATACAACTGGAGTAAAATTTTTGGTTTAGAGGAAGAAATTATTGAAAAGGCAGAAAAACAAGGTGATAAAGAGCAAAAATCAAACATACCTGATGACTTCTATTTAGGGCACGCAATCAATAATGGAAGCTGTTTTTTTGATTCATTCAGGCAAAGTCTGGAACAACAGAAGGGAATCAAAGTTACTGTAAAGCAGTTAAGGAATGAGTGTAAGAGATTTGCACAAGACAATCCTCCAGAGTGGTTTATAAGTAAAATTGGCAATGACTTTGATGAGGTTGAAGGTGAGTTCGTAAATCGTGGAATTACGTGTAACCAATATATCAATAGCATTGGAAAGAATGAATTTTGGGGACGTTCCGATATCGAGGGCAGAATACTTTGTGATAAGTATGGTGTGAAATTGCATGTTGCAGAAAGTAACCCATTGCACACTATTGATAAGCAACAAGATCCGTTCTTGCATCAGTTAATAGATAGCTCAGGATCAAAAGCAGGTAAGATAGATTATAGTCACAATAGTGTCTTACATATGGTAAATGGAGGCCATGATCATTTTCAACCCCTACTTTATAGAAATAAGGCCTTGGCAAAACAAACGCAAGAACAAAAAGATTCCTTATGCTATTCAAGCTTGCCAAGCTGTAGTATGGATGAGTTAAAGATAGAAAAAGCATCTCATCAACAGAAGGCACTGCTTGTAAGTAGACCATAGCTTTGTATATGATTTGTTACACAGCAATGATGGGAGAAGTTTATTTAGTAAGTTGAAAAAGAAACTATTTTATTTAAATAAGTTTACTTAATGTTTATGGATTTTCAAGTACACTCTCAGATTCAAAAGGGGCTATAGATTGCTCGACATGTACTATTTCCTGGAGTTGTGTGCTGAAGTTTAGAGTATTGCCTTTTTTGATGTTTAAAGAATTTTCCTCCAGATCTACCATTAAAATATGCAGCTAAAATTGGATACATTTTCTATCACTGTTGTATCCAATATGCTAAAATCTTCATCACTTATATTGATTTTTTTACATAATTGATTTTGTAACATTTATTTGCTCTTCTATATCAATTTCAACATCTTTTTGTGTGGCCCTTTGTAGTAGCTCCTTTTGCAATAACCTTTTTTAATTTTCTGGCACATACTTTTTTCGATGTTTTTTCATATTGTTGTTTTTATAAACGTTGTAATAGTTTAGACTTGATCTGACAGTCATGAATTATCTGACAGAAGAATCGACGAAGTCAAAACCGATATCAGAATCTGTTTTAATGTTATCAATATTTTTTTGGTAAGCAATATGCATACTATCAAAAAAGGTCTGCATAGGAGTCTTACCATAGCAATACTTACCGGAATGAGGTCTAGTTCTGTTGTAATACCAACTCTCATTATTAATGAACCAAATAAGAAGCATTGCAGAGTTGTTTAACCGTGGAAGGGGAAAGAGAGGTAATAAAATTACACAAAGCGCTCTCAAGCAGAACAATTGTATCGTAGATTTTATTGCGCAAAATGTTCTGTTTTATATATAACCAAAACCTCTCAACAGGATTGAGGTCAGGTGAGTATGGTGGTAGGTATATAATTTCGATATTTTTAGGTATCTTTAAACTTTTTGACTTATGCCAACTAGCGCAATCCATCACGAGAAAAGCCTTTCGTATTCCTAAATATTGCGACATCTGTTCAAGGAATATATTTATACAAGCAGTGTTGACGTTTGGTGCAAATAAGCTAAAATTCTCTCCATTTCTGGGATTAACTGCACTATAGAGATAAAAATTTTCCCTACCTAATTTTACCTTAACCTGTGTCCTACTGCCTTTTTTAAACCACCCATGTCCAACTTTTGAATGTGTACCAAACCGTGATTCATCGAAGAAAAATAGCTCTTTTTCAGAATGCATGACAATAGTTTCATTGAGGTTTTTTTTTAAACTCCTCTTGCTTATTTTTATCCTGTCCACTATGAACTGGTCTTGGTGTGATATATGAGAATTTCATTCTTTGCATATTACGATGTATTGTGGATTTGCTGATATTCAAACCAAATCTTTCTTGGATTCTTATTCTCATTTCTCTAATAGTAATATTGGGGTTTTCCTCTATCCACACCTCAATTTGTTCAAGTTGACTTTGGTTCAATATAGTTTTTCTACGGCGTTGAGGTGGAGAAAATAATTTTTCTTCTCTTCCAAATTTTATGTGCTTTATCCATGTAGTAATTGCCTTTCTCGAAATGCAACATATTTTTGCTACAGCTGTTATACTGTGCTTTTTTGCTGCAATTACAGCATTTAGTTTTTTTGCAACATACGCATTATTTCTTACTTTCTTCAGCATCTCTTTTGCTGATTCCACCACTTTTTCATCCAATAATTTTGATCTTAATGCCATCTAAACCTCGCTATTTTACTTACTCCAGTATGGCTTTTTTTCCATTATTGTCTATTCGTTGCTTGTATAGCGGGAATTGGTATCAGTATCTACAACATTTGGACCACTATTTGCAGAGCTATGACTTTCTACATTATCTTCATTATCAAGAGGACTATTAAGTGACTCTAGATCAACATTAACTCGCTTACTTTCAGAACCTGTACATGATCTCAAGAAAGGAATAAACTAAGAGATAATGTATATAAGTTAGGATATATGAGGAGTGTATACCCAAGTGATATAAGTCGGGAAAGATTTGAGATTATATTACCAGATCTAGAATCCTGTAGAAAAAAAACAAAACCAAGAAAACTGGATTTATATGAGTTATTTTGCGGTGTACTTTATGTGCTAAAAAGTGGCTGTCAGTGGCGAATGCTACCAAAAGAGTTTCCAAAATGGCGCAATTGTTACGATTACTTCAAGAGATGGAGTAAAAAACCGAATGAAGATAGAGAAAGTGTTCTAGAAATTGTCTTAAAAAAAATTAGTTGGAGAGGTTCGTTTCAACAGTGGTCGGAATACAAAAACAAGCTTCTGCATCATTGATGCTCAAAGTGTAAAAAACACCGATATTGCTGAAGAAAAAGGTTATGATGCCGGCAAGAAAATTTCAGGAATAAAGCGTCATATTGCAGTAGATACGCAAGGTTTGCCACATGCAATTTATATTACTACAGCTAATATCGGAGATCGTACTGCTGCTGTAGAGATGATTTGTAACGCAAGAAAAAATCTTTCCGAAGTTCAAAATATACTAGTTGATGCAGGTTATACAGGAGAAAATTTTGCAACTCAAATAAAAACGACTATTGGTGCAACCGTTGAAGTAATAAAACGAAGTGAATTACATACCTTTGTTGTATTGCCAAAAAGGTGGGTTGTAGAGCGTTCTTTTGCTTGGCTGGAAAAGTGTAGACGGTTATGGAAAAATTGCGAGCGTAAACTCAATACTAGACTACAAATGGTCGTTCTAGCTTTTACTGCCTTGCTCCTCAAAAGATTATGAACAGGCTCTCAGGCTCTTGAGATTTTTCCTTCTTAAGATTCTTAATTACCTGAATGAAGTTATTCGTGTGAATAGTGACTTTTCCTTCAATTTGAGAAGAAGATATAGTATCCCATGCTGTGTTATTTATTAAATATTCTAATTCAGCTCCCGAGAAACCATCAGTTTTATCTGCAAGTTTTTCAGTCTCTACTGTAACTTCCAACTCTTCAGTATCTTTGAATTTTTTTATATACAAGTCCAATATATCCTTACGCTGGGCCTTATCTGGTAAAGGAATCTCAATATGATTAGAGAGACGGCCTGGCCTAGTAAACGCGTCGTCTAAAACATCTCTGCGATTAGTTGCAGCAATCACTGTTACACCTTCTAGTGGATTGAAACCATCAAGCTCGATTAAAAACTGATTCACAAGGCTTTCGCATGATTTAGCATGAACAGAATTACCACCGCTACCACGTTTTTCAGCAATACAATCAATTTCATCTATAAAAACTATACAAGGAGCATTTGCTCTTGCCTTTTTAAAAATTTCTCTTACGTACTTTTCACCTTCACCAACATACGATTTCAGAAATTCAGATGCAGAAACACTAATAAACTTTGCATTAGCTTGACATGCAATTGCACGAGCAATTTTGGTTTTACCATTTCCGGGTGGACCATAAAAAAGATAGCCTTTTTCTGCTTTGTAACCTGTCTTTTGAAGTAATGCTTTATTTTTTTCTGGAATAATATCAAGGATCTTATTTAGCTCCTTTTTTAAGCTTTCTGGAATTATAATATCATCAAGTGTTGTTTTACTTTCCGATTGAGTTGGATCAAAAATTTCTATTGAAGAGTTACTTTGTGTGAGTCTATATTTGGTTTCAAAAATTTCTGTACCTTTAACATTAACTTTGTTTTTAAGACCCACTAAAGCTTTTGCTCCTTCATCACCAAATTTATTAAATTGCAAATCAAGTAAAGTAATGTTTATAAGATTACCATTAGTTAAAGCTTTAGCTAAAGCTTTTGCTCCTTCATCACCAATTTGATTAAATTGCAAATCAAGTGAAGTAATGTTTATAAGATTACCATTAGCTAAAGCTTTTGTTCCTTCATCACCAATGTGACAGCTTTTTAAACTAAGCTTTGTAATATTAGGATTGCTCTGTAAAAGCTTACTAATTCACTTACGATTATTGTTTCCAAATGCAAATCAAGAAATTTGCCTTGAACAAATTCACTAAAATCCATTTCGTTTTTTCATTAAATATATAGATATTTTAGTCTATATATTAATAATTATCAAATTTTTAATAAATCTCATGAAAAATTATAGAAAATGCTTAGCATCACAAAAAACTTACTTTATTTTTAAGTAGAAAAACAGCACATACTTTTGTGAGAATGAGTTACATGATAAAGAAATTGGTGAAATGTTTCGAGTAGCTTTTTCGTTTTTATGATTCACTTGGAGGCAAGAATAAAGTTTTAATCATTCCATGGTTTCTGTATAATTTTCAAAACTTAATTGATATATATGAAGGTAATAATAGGTAGCGCTAGTAAACAATTAGGAGATTCAATAGCAAGTGGCCTAAATGCTCAGCAATTTTCTACTCAGGTGTCAAGATTTGCCGATGGTGAGGTAAATATAGAAGTAGCAAATGATCTACATAATCAAGAAGTATACGTAGTACAATCTCTTTCCTCTCCTGTAAATGATAACCTTATGGAGCTTTTGCTTACAATTGATGCAGCAAAGAGGTCAAGAGCCAAGAGAATAACGGCTATTATTACTTATTACGGATACAGTAGGCAGGATAGGGTTATTAAAAACAATAATATGCAATCTGCTTTAAGTGCTAAATTAGTTGCAAATCTTATTCAAACTGCAGGTGCAAATAGCGTTGCTGCTATTGATTTGCATTCAAGTCAAATTGAAGGTTTTTTTGATATACCAGTTACTAATTTGAGCTGTTTTGAAGTATTTGTTGACTCTATATACAAGGAGAATTTGGCAATAGTTGCGCCTGATGTTGGAGCAATTGGAAGGGCTCGTACTTTTGCAAAGATTTTAGAGGAAAAATATGAGATAGAGTTAGATAATAATATTATTGTAGTAGATAAATATAGAGAAAAAGCAGGTACATCTCAGGTAATGAATGTAATCGGAGCAGTTGCAAATAAAAATTGCGTCATTGTTGATGATATAGTTGATTCTGGTGGAACATTATGTAATGCAGCACTTGCTTTAAAAAACCGAGGAGCAAAGTCTGTAGTTTCATGCATTACACATGGAATACTTTCAGGAAATGCAGTTGAGAAAATCTCTTCCTCTTCTATAGACAAATTAGTGATCACGGACACCGTATTTCACAAATTTGAAAAAAATGATAAGATAGAGGTTGTTTCAATTGCAAATATTTTAATTTGCTTTATGCAAGGAGGTAAAAGTGCCAGCTAGATCAACAGAAGATGTTATCACTTCGTTAATAGAATTTGCAAATAAGAGAAAAATAACAATTACTAAAGAAGAAATGCTTAAAACTGCACAGCTTGTGAGGATTAAGTTATCTGATGATGAGATTCAGTACTACTCAAAAGAACTGACAATGCTGGATTGGATACATGATACTTTGTTGAAAGTTAATACTGAAGGTGTTTCTCCTATGCGTTATGGAACTATAGATAAGGATATTCATATACGCGATGATATTGTAAATTCTCAAAACATTAAAGAAGAAATATTATCCAATACAAAATCGGAGCATGGGTATTTCATAGTACCGAAGGTTATAAACGATTAAATATATGCATCTGTCTAGAAGAGTGGCTAATGTACAAATACAGCGTATAGCTGTACGAACTATTTGCTTGCAAAGGTAATTTGTATGAAAAATGGTGTCATTCCAGTGCTTGACACTGGAATCCAGTTTTTTCATAATCATCAAAATGTTGTATTTTAACATAAAATAGCTGCTTTTGTGCTTACCAACTTAATAAAATTCCTGGATCCCAGTGTCAAGCACTGGGATGACACCTTCCTGCTAGACAATGTTCGTACAGTTGTGTGCTTGACACTGGAATGACAACATTTGTTATTTTTACTCTATTGGTCTTGTCGCTTTTCTGCAAATATTTATCTTCAAAAATAAGACCAATCTGGTAAAGAAGCATTCGTTGGAGTAAAGATCATTTTTTGATTTTTCTTTACTAAGTCTACTAAATATAGTTTAGAGTTGCTTGGTGATTCTATTTTTGTAAAAATAATTTCTCTATTATTTGGTAGCCATGCCGGAGATTCAATTTTATGACCTTCTGAAAGTAGACATTCTTCTTTGCCATCTGGTTTCATAACTCCTATGTAAAATTTTCCTGACTGAATTTTTGTAAAAGCTATCAGATCTCCTTTTGGCGACCAAACAGGTGTAGCATATCTTCCATTTCCAAAACTAATTCTCTTGGGTTTTTTGCTTTTTTTAGTGAAATCTATGATATATAGTTGCTGACTTCCACTTATATCAGAACTAAAAACCATGTACTTTTGATCTGGAGAAAAAGAGGGAGAAGTGCTTATAGCTGAACCTTTAGTGATTTTTTTTGTTCGTTTACTACTTAAATCTAGAGATAATATATTTGTTTCACCAACTAATGAATGGGAAATTAAAAGAGATTTACCATCAGGAGAAAATCTTGGTGCAGAAATTACTCCTTCAAATGCGCTGATTATTGACTCAGTGTTATCTTTTAAATTTTTTAATATTATATAACTTTTACCATTTTTGTATGAGACGTAAACAATACCCTTGCCATTTGGTGAGAATCTTGGTGTTGACACAAATTTATCACCATTTGTTAAGTATCTTATATTACTTCCATCTCGATTCATCACAGCAATTTTACGCACAGATTTGTAATTGCTATCTTTTTCTTCAGCGATATAAGTTATTTTTGTGTTAAAGTACCCTTTCTCACCAATCAATCTATCATGTATCATATCCGAAACGAGATGACTGATTTTTCTCCAGTCTTTTGCTGGAAAAACAACTGACTGAGCAAGCAATTCTCTTTTTGTAACATTATCAGATAAACGAAACGACAACTCTAAATTTCTGTTTGATACTTCACTTAAACTTACTGTGACTACAGTATCGCTTTTCCAAGACTCAACTTTTGCGTCACGTTTCACATTAAATAAGCCACAATTAGATAGATTTGTTTCAATTACTTTTGTGATGCTTTCACTTAGCTCACTTTCCACTTCTGTCTTGCATGCACATTTAGATACAACAAGATCAATATTACCAATATTGCTTTTTTTTATATCAACATATAAAACAGCTTTTGTGGAATAAGGGATAAATAACGAAATAAATAACACCAATTGAACGAATAGCTTCATTCATTTCATACCTGTTCTATCTGGACTTCAATTATAGGTTTTTTTAGTAAATATTCTTTTAAGATACTAAATATTGAACTTTCAATCTTACTTTTTATCTTTTTTATCGGTTGTGAGCTAAATTCTGACTCAACCTTCTCTACAATCTTTCGCATGATAGCTTCGTCTTCTAGTGCTTCAAAAACACCAGGTGCAAATACTTTTGGCTTAACGAGCAGTTTATTTTTTTTGTTCACAACTGCTGTTATTACAATAGCTCCAGCATCTCTCATTCTCTCACGCATTTTTATAACGCTGCATTCTGGATGACGGAGCAACATACCATCAATACCAAAGTAGTCAACATCGATAGAATTAACTTTTTCTCCATTCTTCAAATTAACAATATCCCCTGGTGCAACCATTATTGCTTTTTCCACACCACATTCTTTAGCGAATTTTACATGTGCATTCGTATGAATGTACTCACCATGAACCGGAATAGATATCTTAGGTTTTATCAAAGAATACATTTCCCTTAGCTCTGCTTTTACTGGATGACCAGAAGCATGAACATTCTCTGTTTTTTCAGTAATAACTTCCACTCCCATCTCAATAAAGGAATTTAGCATGTTATGTGTACGAATTTCATTGCCAGGAATGATTTTTGAAGAAAAGATCATGGTGTCACCTTGCTGCATTTTAAATGCTTGATGACTCTTATTAGCAAGCCTTGAAGTTGCTGCCATTGGCTCACCTTGACAACCTGTACAAAGTAGCACCAGTTTTTCCCTTGGAAAATTTACTGCTTCTTTTGCTTCAAGAAACTGAGGAGAATCAGTTAAATAACCACTATCCTGAGCAACTTTCACTATTCTCCATAAAGATCTGCCAAGTAAAACCACTTTTCTATTTAGTGCTTTTGCAGCTTGGCTTATTGTTTCAATTCGTGCCACATTCGAGGCAAATAGCGAGACAGCAACTAATTTTTTAGACCGCTTTATTATGTTATAAATATTATTGTAAATTTCACTTTCTGATTCGGGATTGTGTTTGCTTAGTATGTTTGTTGAATCACAAATTGCTGCAAGTAGATCACCTTTATTGCCAATTTCTTTTAAACGCTCTATATTAGAAGTTAATCCGATAACGGGTTTTGGATCAAATTTCCAGTCTCCAGTATGGAGTGCACTACCTACTTCAGTGCTAATTAATATTGAATTTGCTTCAGGAATTGAGTGAGTTATGTTTATAAATTCAACGGTAAAAGGATCCAAATTTATGCTGCCATTTATGTCCACCTCTTTCAAAGGCACTATACCTTCCAATCGAAATTCTTTCAATTTTTCTTTGAGAAAGTTAACCGTAAACTTTGTTGTATATATGGGACATTCTAACTCTTCCCACAGATGAGGCACTGCACCACAGTGATCCTCATGTGCATGTGTAATGATTATTCCAAGCAAATCTTTTTTTCTTTGAGCAATAAAATCTACATCAGCGATGAGCAGCTCAACACCTGGCATAGTTTCATCTGCAAAACCGATACCAAGATCGATCATAATCCATTTTCCTTGATAATGATATAGGCTAACATTCATCCCAATTCTTCCTACTCCTCCAAGTGGAAGAAATAAAAACTCATTTTTGTTTATGTTCATTAATTTTGAATTATTAAAATGCGAGAATAGCAAAACTTCGACCTTAAATAAAGGAATTTATCACTTTTGCATAACTTAAAAAAATCTTTTCACTAAAAGAGAAGGCTTTCAAATTGGTAAAGAGAATTAAGTGTAGACAGCTACCTCTTTATATCATTTAGCAAATTTCTCATTTTTTTTTTACTTTTCCAAAGAATCCTTCAGATTTCTGCTCTACACTTTCATGTTCCTCTTCCTCAAGCGCTTTTAATAGCTCAATCTGCTTTTGGGTTAAATTCTTTGGATTTAAAGTCTCAACTATTACCTGTACGTATAAATCACCACGAGCATGTGAGTTCATATATAGCATACCCTTTTCCCTACAACGTAGTTTGGTACCAGTTTGAGTGCCTTCAGGGACTTTTACCTTTATTTTAGTTCCATCAATTGATTGGACATCAATTTCACCGCCAAGTACTGCTAATGTCATTCTTATAGGTACTTTACAGTGTAAGTCTGCTCTATTGCGAGTGAAGATCTGATGAGTAGCTATTTTCACACATACGTATAAATCTCCGCTTTTTCCACCTCTTGCTCCAGCTTCTCCTTTACCGCTGACCCTTACCTTAGCTCCTTCTTCTATGCCTTTTGGAATTGAAACGGAGATATTTATTTCATCTCTTCTACGACCATTTCCACCACATTTCTTACATTTATCTTGTATTATTTCTCCTTCTCCGTAGCATGTAGTACACGTTCTTTCAATAGTAAAAAAGCCTTGTTGAGTTCTAATTCTACCGCTTCCCTGGCATGTGTTGCACTGAACTGGTTTGATTGCTCCTTCGCTACCCGTACCTTGGCATGTATTACATTTTACATTTGTCACATAATGTATAGGTGCTTGTATTCCTTTAAATGCATCTTCTAAGGTAATTTCAAGGTCATAACGCAGATCTGCTCCAGATACTCCTGTTGTACTTCTTTTTGTTCTTGACCTACTTGTACTACCACCGAATCCTCCACCAAAAAAATCGTTAAATATATCGCTAAAATCTCCTGCAGAGCTAAAGCCCTGAAACCCACCAGCAGCACCTTCGTGGCCATAATTATCATAGCTTGCTCTTTTCTCAGAGTCAGACAAAACTTCGTATGCAGCTGTTACTTCTTTAAATTTTTCCTCTGCTTCCTTATTACCAGGATTTCTATCAGGATGATATTTTAATGCTAATTTTTTATATGCTTTTTTTATCTCATCAATACTAGCGCTTCTGCTCACTTCTAACAGATCATAGTAGTCTTTTTTGCTCATATATAATTGTTTAGTATTTAAGTTTTAAAGATAGGTATTGTATATATCGATTTCAAGTATGGCGCTTCTATTTCCTATAAAACATGGTGCACCCTGAGCGACTTGAACGCCCGACCTTTTGATCCGTAGTCAAATGCTCTAATCCAACTGAGCTAAGGGTGCTTGTACACAATTAACTTTAACAGGTTTTGTAGCTTAATTCAATTGATTTGGCTAAAAATACACACATGAAACTTGCAAAAAAAAAACTGCATTAACTCTCTTATAAGAAGAATTTTATATACATACCACCAAGGACAGTAGCAGTATCCTAAATTAGTTTAGCTATACTAGGAGATGATTATGTAGAAATCTTAAAATATTTCTTATTTGCCAAACAGAATAAATACGTTCCTATAAATAAGCAGATACTCAATATTGACGCATAGGAAAATTTAAAAATTAAATTTTTAACATATATTGATAAGCATTTACTTGCAGAAAATCTGTATAGCAGCCCAATACATACAACAGTATTATCAATAATTGATGCTATAATTAAAGTAACAAAATTTGCCATATGAAAACCCATCTTAGACTTCAATTTTTCAAAAATAATTATGCTTGAGAGAAGAGAGGTTAAAATTGCAGTATACAAAATCAATATCATCAAATCGAAATTTTGCCATTTAAAAAGACAACATATCACTGTACACACTATTAAGCTGTATGTGGCTTTGCTTTTACTGTAAAATTCAACCATTGAATTTACAACTAAAGTAGCTCCCACAAATAAGGCAGAGCATATCATTAATTTATTTGAAGTGTTAAGTAAGGAGAGACTGATAAGCAAGAGTATTGATAAAATGGACATAATCACCTACCCAAATTTAATAACATATATTTATTTTAAGTAAATATTGCACATAGTGAAAGAATTATTTAACTTAATCAGAGACGAAAAACATTTTAAACTGACATGCTATAGCTACCCAAGAAAGGTTTTTCTACGTTATACCGCTGCGTCCGCTAACAAGCAGCGGGATGACGGTTGTCTGTAAATCTAAGTTACTTTAGCTATATGATAACTATTTCCCAAATCTTTCAGATTTACTTTTAAAACATCCTTTATGTTTAGCACCTTTTTCTCTGTTACTTTGCCAATACATGAATGAGCCGCATCTTCAAACAACGCTTCAAACCTCTGCTGATTTTGTGGTGCAATAGTAACCAAAATTCTACTTTGCGATTCAGAAAACATTATTATCTTGTTTATTATGTCTGTATTTTGTGTTTTTCCTATTGGTACTAGTAAAAGATCGATTTCAGCACCAAGGTCTCCTGCAATTAGCGATTTTGCCAGAGCAATAATTAAGCCGCCTAAGTTTGGTGCAATTGCAGAGGCAATTATGCCATCGTTTATTGCCTGGTTGTAACGCTCATACAACTTCCTAGCGCTCTTTGCATCAACTTTTGGCACGTTGTTATTATCTATTCCACTATATAACTGATATTCAGATCTACCGAGCTCATCGTGGGTTGTACCAAGCACATATATCAAGTCCCCTGGCATTTTCACATCAAGCGATACCGCATTTTCAATATTGTCTATAACTCCAATTGCTGAAATGAGTAATGAAGGTGGTGCAGATATCATCACTTTCTCGCCATTTTCGTCATATCCCTTGAAGTCATTGAACATACTGTCTTTTCCGGATATGAATGGTGTTTTAAATGCAGTTGCAAAGTCATAACAAGCTTCTGCAGCTCTCTTTAGTTGCCACAACCTTTCTGGATTATAAGCATCGCACCAGCAAAAATTGTCGAGCAACGCTAGATGATTTATATTTCCTCCTGCAGCTACGTAGTTGCGTATGGCAGTGTCAATTGCACATGCTGCCATGTGATAAGTGTCAATTTCTCCATAACTTGATCCAAATCCCTGCGATTTTACAACACCTTTGTTTGAAGAAAGGACTGGCCTCGAGACAACAGCTTCACTGCACACTCTTCCCTTGCCTTGCAGTGGTTTCAGCACTGACGAACCCTGAACCTCATGGTCATATTGCACCACTATGAACTCTTTGCTGCGTATGTTTGGTCTGTTTAGCATTTCTTTTAGTGCCAAGGTGTCATTCCAGTGCTTGACACTGGAATCTATCTCAAGCTCGACTCTGCCATTGCACGTATTTTGACATAAAGTTTTAGATTTATTTGCAGACAAAGCCTGCTGGATCCCAGTGTCAAGCACTGGGATGACAGGAGAGAGTTCCGGAATGACAGCGGATGGGTTAGATTTTCCAGACCATGGCTTTGTTTGTAAATGCACTTTGGGATTACCGTCATGCAGAAATTCAGTTTCGATGTCCATTATTACTTTCCCTTCAGGATATTTAATAACAGCTTTACCACTTTCGTTAAACTCTCCAATCACACAAGCCTCCACATCATGTTTTTTCATGATTTGCTTAAACATAGGAAGATTTTCTTCTGGCACTGCTAAGGTCATTCTCTCTTGTGATTCTGATATCCATATTTCCCACGGAGCCATACCATCGTTTTTAAGTAGAACCTTGCTTAAATCAACCTCGAATCCATCCTTTCCCATTTCACCAATGGACGACGACAGCCCACCTGCTCCATTGTCCGTTATTGCATTATAAAGACCAAGATCTCTTGCTTCCAAGGTGGCATTGGATGATTTTTTTTGTGTTATAGGGTCACCAATTTGCATAATTGTTGAAGGGCTGTTTCCTGACAATGCCTCTGAAGAAAACGTTGCACCGTGAATTCCGTCTCTTCCAACTCTTCCACCAATAATTAAGATTTTATCACCGTTTTTGGGTTCTTTTATGTGTGAAGGTGCATTATTTATATTCCGTGGAATGATTCCGATGTTTCCAACAAAAACTAATGGCTTTCCACAGAATCTATCGTCAAAGTATACCGATCCAAGTTGCGTTGGAATACCTGAACAATTACCAGCAACATTAACACCGTGAATCACTTTCTTCATTATATATTTCGGTGGTAAAATCTCATCAGTACGCTCCTTGTCCCTATAAAATTTGCCTTTTGCTTCTTTGGCAAAGCAAAAGTAATAGGTATTCATTATAGGCTCCGCGCCTTTCCCGAAACCCACTATATCACGATTAACTCCAAGTACTCCGGTCATTGCTCCACCAAATGGATCAAGAGCTGAAGGGCTATTGTGAGTTTCAACTTTATCTACAATCAAGTAATCGTCATCAAAAATTATTCCTCCTGCGTTGTCGGAGAAAACTGACACGCATATGTCAGAATTTATCTCACGCGTTGCACGCTTAATATAATGTGCGTACAGGCCATCTTTTATTTCATCAATAGGAGAGCAAAAAATATTGTGTTTACAATGTTCAGACCAAGTCTGTGCCAGAGACTCAAGTTCAATATCATATGGATTTCTACCGAGTTTTTTAAAGTAATCCTTTATAGCTCTCATTGCTGCCAGCGAGAGCCCTAAAGTGCCGTTACCATCGATTCCATCTCTGCTGATTTTTTCAAGCTCTTGGTCACTTACATTTAGGTTGACAGATTTTGCTCCATTATTACCTGGTGTCATCCCAGTGCTTGACACTGGGATCCATTCTTTTTTTTCCTGGTCATGCGCTGTAATGACACCAGGAGGGGTATTTGGTTTACTGTAATACTTCCAATGGCAATTGCCGTTTTCTTTATAGAAAAGCGTGCAATACTCAGTAATAGGATTGAATTCTTGTTTTATGTCATCTTCGGTTGGAAAACTTCCTTGACTTAGAAGCAGTTTTGAACTTCTTGCCTTGATAGAAACACTTTCATCAATGTGGCCTTTACTCATTAGATATTCTCTAACAATTTGTTTTGCCGTGTTGCCTACGTTATCGGTCATGCCAGGTAAAAAGCTTATTTCCAAGCCCCACTTGGCTTCTGGCTCTATAAAATCGTATTGAATTTCTTCAAGGCTTTGATTGTAGGAATAATAACGGCAATCTTGTATGACTTTATTATAAAATAATTCACAAATTTCTTCGTATAATTTTGATGGTAATTCTTTGCTTATGTAAATCGAGTAAACATTGACTAACCAACTGTGGCCAACTTGCTTACATTTATTTAAAACTTCTATTCTGATGTTTGTCATGCAATATTATTAAAGAATTTGATATATAATAACATAAGAAACTGTGAGCACATTTATATTTTGCTGTACAATAATGCATCATACTAATTGTTATTTTTCATGGGAAAAGTTTTTACCATTAACGTAGATGCATCCTTTTTCGATATTCTAGTTCAGCATATATTTTCTGAATATGAAAGAAAAGAAATTCCTCAAATAAAGATCATACTTCCATGCAAGAGGGATGTAATAGCGCTGCTGAGTGCGTTCAAGAATTATAACGCTAAAAAATGCATAATTTTGCCAGAGATAGTTTCACTGGAAAACATTGATGAAGAGGATTTAATATTAAATCTTGATAGAGTTAAAGTTATCAATCCAACAAAGAGGACGCTGCTACTCATTCAATTCATATTGGAGTGGAATAGAAAAAATAATGATAATTTCCCAATTGATTTAGCTTATAGCCTGCCATCATTGCTTCAATCTACCCAAACAATGAATTGTTATCAATTCGATGAACATTCAAAAAAAATAGAGAATTTCATAAGCTTACTCATTGAGAGTTGGAATAAAATTTTAAAAGATTTAGGAGTAGTAAATATATTAGAACATAAGAGTGATTACATAAACAATATGATAATCTCTTTACAAAAAGACCAACATATAATCTTTGTTGGAATTGGAAAGGATAAATCGTTAATTAAGGCTATATATGACCTGCCGTTTGGAAAAATAATTTTGCCTAATCTGAATTTGAAAATGAAAGAGAAAGATTGGCAATCACTTGATAAAAAACATTATCAATATTGCCTGAAAGATCTGCTCGATTATTTAAGTATAGGCAGAGAGGATGTAAGTTTTCTGCCAGAAGCATGTTCTGATGTCATCCCAGTGCCCAGACACTGGGATCCAGAAAACTTAACTTTAAATGAGCGCACCAGGTGGCTGTACAATAGAAACTGGATTCCAGTGTCAAGCACTGGAATGACACCATCTACTACTCAAATTACCTGCAAATTACAATGTTCGTACACTAAAAATCAGAGGGCTGGGATGACAGGCAGTCCTGAGCTAGATTATGTCTTTGATACAACTGCCGATCTAAGCAAAGTTAGTAATGGATATATTGGCAATATTGAAGTCATCACTTGTGATTCCAGAGAGGAAGAAGCACAAGTGACATCATTAATTGTAGAAAATGAAGGTTATGAAAACGTTTCTTTGGTTGTCTTTGATAAATTACTTGCAGCTCGTATAGCATGTTTATCAAGGCAACACAGTGCCATACCGGAAAATTATCCTTATATAACACTCCTACTTTATAGTATCGAAGTTTTGACCTCAAATTGGAGCAGTGTGTCATTACTTTCGCTCCTTAAACATAGGCTAGTGACTTTTGATTACACTCAAGAAGAGTACTCTCAGATTTTATCTGAATTTGAAATAGAGATATTACGCAACTTTAGTACAAATGGCCTTAAAGATATTATAAATGCTATCAATGCCCATAAAAAGCTAAAATATAAAGAGGATATATTAATTGTTATCAATAGGTTAGAGGCTATACTTAATCTTTTACTTAACTCTATAAATTGCCCTATTTCTGATGTGGTGGCAACTCATTTGCAGTGTGTTAATGTGCTTTCTAATGTGAATTTTTTAGAGCTAAATGGTGAAATAGGTAATTTTACTCGTGATTTCTTAAATGCATGTGACGGTATAGCAATTGAGTGTTCCTTAGAGTTATATAGTCAAATCCTGATATTATTTTTAAAAGGGAAGTTTTTTTCTCCAGAAAATAACTTTGATAAATTTAGCTTATATCAAAATAAAGTTGTAATACTTGCTGGATTTAATGATATACCAAATTTTCAGAATCCGTTTTTGAATGCACTGAATAGAGAAAAATTCAATCTTCCTTCTGTGCAAGAAGAGCAAGGGTACTTTTTGTATACTTTGCGCAATTTATTTGGTGCCGGCAAGGTTTATATTACGAGGCTAATGAGTGATAGAAAATCAATTCTACTGCACCGTTTAGAGGTTCTGTTACAAAGACCAAAATATCCTTACCGCGATTGGCTAAGAATATTAAATACACCTGAGTGTATTGTTCCATGTACTCAGCCTATGCCAAAACCTAAAACTGAAGTGAGGCAAGCAAAAATGCAAGTGATGTCTTGCAGTGCAATAGAAAAGCTAATTCGTAATCCTTATTCGTTTTACGTTGAATATATACTGGGCCTTAGACAGTTGAAAGACTTAAATTTTAAGCCATCGATATTGGAGTTTGGTACTATGGTGCACAACATTCTTGCAAGATATTTACGCAACAAAAAGTCGCCAATGAGCATTGCACGAAAAGCATTCTCGACTAGTCAGTTTAATTTTTCAAATATGTGGTGGGTAAGACTGCAAAGAATAATTCAATCTTTTGTCGAATTTGATGAAACTCGAAGCAACTATGTTGAGTTGGAAAAGAGCTTTTCCTGTCCGATATTCCCTATTGGTGTCATTCCAGCGTGTGACGATGGAATCTATATTTCTTGTGATCAGTATGAAACTGCTTGGATGACAAATAGAGATCTTATCCCTCAAGAAATCTTACTGACAGCAAGATGTGATAGAGTTGAGTATCTACCAAGTGGGCAAGTAGCAATTATAGACTATAAACTTGGTTCACCACCTTCCAATGAGGAAGTTATGTCAGGATTTTTTCCGCAATTAATTTTACAAACTTTAGCGGTAGAACATATAACAAAAAGAGAAGTTTCAGAGCTTGCTTATTGGAAACTTGATTATAATAAAATAAAGGTTGTTGCTTTGAAAGATTATAGACAAAAAATGCATGAATTTCAAAATATTCTACCAGATTTCTTATCTAATTATTTAAGAGATACTACTCCCTTCATTGCCTCTCCTTATTTTGATAAATTCCTGAGATTTAACAGCTACAAACAACTAGAAAGGATAGGGGAGTGGTTATAAATTATATCTCCTCTCATCCAGATCAAAATAGCTGGTTGTACAGTTGGTTTACTAAGTGCAGTAGGAGAATTACTAGATTGTGATATAGACTCATCTTTGCTAGATTCAAACAACCATAAAAAAACACTAAAAAGTGATTCAATCAATTTTAGCCATTGAAACTTGAATAATGGCTAAAATAGTTTTAAATAGTATATTTATTTTAGGAGGGTATATGCTATCACAAAAGCAGCTAAATGCGCAGCTAATTAATGCTGCTAAAAAAGGCGAGCTAGATTTTGTTCAGCAAGCTATACAGGGTGGAGCAATTATTAATGCAACAGATCACTATGGAAGAACAGCTCTAATATGGGCTGCTAACAATGATCAACTAAAGATAGTACAATACTTGATAGAAGAGGGAGCAAATGTTAATGCGGAGTATGCGGGAAACATAACTGCTCTAATTCATGCTGCTGCCCGTGGTCATCTTCAGGTAATACAACTTCTAAGAGCCTGTTCATAATCTTTTGAGGAGCAAGGCAGTAAAAGCTAGAACGACCATTTGTAGTCTAGTATTGAGTTTACGCTCGCAATTTTTCCATAACCGTCTACACTTTTCCAGCCAAGCAAAAGAACGCTCTACAACCCACCTTTTTGGCAATACAACAAAGGTATGTAATTCACTTCGTTTTATTACTTCAACGGTTGCACCAATAGTCGTTTTTATTTGAGTTGCAAAATTTTCTCCTGTATAACCTGCATCAACTAGTATATTTTGAACTTCGGAAAGATTTTTTCTTGCGTTACAAATCATCTCTACAGCAGCAGTACGATCTCCGATATTAGCTGTAGTAATATAAATTGCATGTGGCAAACCTTGCGTATCTACTGCAATATGACGCTTTATTCCTGAAATTTTCTTGCCGGCATCATAACCTTTTTCTTCAGCAATATCGGTGTTTTTTACACTTTGAGCATCAATGATGCAGAAGCTTGTTTTTGTATTCCGACCACTGTTGAAACGAACCTCTCCAACTAATTTTTTTTAAGACAATTTCTAGAACACTTTCTCTATCTTCATTCGGTTTTTTACTCCATCTCTTGAAGTAATCGTAACAATTGCGCCATTTTGGAAACTCTTTTGGTAGCATTCGCCACTGACAGCCACTTTTTAGCACATAAAGTACACCGCAAAATAACTCATATAAATCCAGTTTTCTTGGTTTTGTTTTTTTTCTACAGGATTCTAGATCTGGTAATATAATCTCAAATCTTTCCCGACTTATATCACTTGGGTATACACTCCTCATATATCCTAACTTATATACATTATCTCTTAGTTTATTCCTTTCTTGAGATCATGTACAGGTTCTAAGGAAGTATGGGTCATGAAAAATGAATTCTGGTGCTAATACCAATTCCCGCTATACAAGCAACGAATAGACAATAATGGAAAAAAAGCCATACTGGAGTAAGTAAAATAGCGAGGTTTAGATGGCATTAAGATCAAAATTATTGGATGAAAAAGTGGTGGAATCAGCAAAAGAGATGCTGAAGAAAGTAAGAAATAATGCGTATGTTGCAAAAAAACTAAATGCTGTAATTGCAGCAAAAAAGCACAGTATAACAGCTGTAGCAAAAATATGTTGCATTTCGAGAAAGGCAATTACTACATGGATAAAGCACATAAAATTTGGAAGAGAAGAAAAATTATTTTCTCCACCTCAACGCCGTAGAAAAACTATATTGAACCAAAGTCAACTTGAACAAATTGAGGTGTGGATAGAGGAAAACCCCAATATTACTATTAGAGAAATGAGAATAAGAATCCAAGAAAGATTTGGTTTGAATATCAGCAAATCCACAATACATCGTAATATGCAAAGAATGAAATTCTCATATATCACACCAAGACCAGTTCATAGTGGACAGGATAAAAATAAGCAAGAGGAGTTTAAAAAAAAACCTCAATGAAACTATTGTCATGCATTCTGAAAAAGAGCTATTTTTCTTCGATGAATCACGGTTTGGTACACATTCAAAAGTTGGACATGGGTGGTTTAAAAAAGGCAGTAGGACACAGGTTAAGGTAAAATTAGGTAGGGAAAATTTTTATCTCTATAGTGCAGTTAATCCCAGAAATGGAGAGAATTTTAGCTTATTTGCACCAAACGTCAACACTGCTTGTATAAATATATTCCTTGAACAGATGTCGCAATATTTAGGAATACGAAAGGCTTTTCTCGTGATGGATTGCGCTAGTTGGCATAAGTCAAAAAGTTTAAAGATACCTAAAAATATCGAAATTATATACCTACCACCATACTCACCTGACCTCAATCCTGTTGAGAGGTTTTGGTTATATATAAAACAGAACATTTTGCGCAATAAAATCTACGATACAATTGTTCTGCTTGAGAGCGCTTTGTGTAAATTTATTACCTCTCTTTCCCCTTCCACGGTTAAACAACTCTGCAATGCTTCTTATTTGGTTCATTAATAATGAGAGTTGGTATAACTTATATACATTATCTCTTAGTTTATTCCTTTCTTGAGATCATGTACAGGTTCTAATAGCAAATGGAGCTAATCTTAATGTGACACGTAAAGATCAATTCCCTGCTCTAACACATGCTATTATAAATGGCCATACGGAAGTGGCAAAGCTTCTAACTAGATATCATTTAATAGCTAATCTTGATATGTCAATTCCTCGCTTGCCTGATCCTACTTTGATACCAGAGTTATCATCTTATTGGTATGACTATAAGGATGAGCTCAATAAAATGAAGGAAGAAGATAGTGATTTATATAATTTTCTTGTAAGTCAGAGCATTGATGAACAGGTAAGAATCTGGACAGAGCGTGAGACAATACAAAATATTTCACAAGATAGATCGACTATAGAATATTCAATCTATGCTGAAGATTTAACAAGTAAAATAGAATCGGTGATATTTTTTCTTAACAATAAGGAAATAATCGATTCTTTATCGCAGTATTATGAGGTAAGAATTCAAACAATTGATCAGGTAAAAAGCCTACTTGATCGTTTCACAAGAGAACATGTAGAGTTTGAAGTAGAAATTGTTCCAGCACAATTAAACTTTAATACTAAAGAGTTACAACCCCCTAAACTAAAAACATTATCATTTGCACAAATGATGAAAAATCATGCAGGATTATTTTCAGCTGCCAAAAATGGTCAATTAGAAACAGTAAGATACCTGATAGAAAAACAGAAAGAGGATATTGATGCAACAGATCACTATGGCAGAACTGCTCTAATGTGGGCTGCTGGAAGTGGCTATTTAGAGGTAGTAAAGTACCTGATAGAAACAGCAAAAGCAAATGTTAATGTGAAAGATAACTATGAGGACACTGCTCTGAATTATTCTACTAGAAACGGTCATTTAGATGTAAAAGAATATCTGAAAAGTCATATACAAAAAGAGCTAAGGAAGAAATACGTCTGCATTGGTGTGAGTGGTACAATAGGTTATGTTGCAGGTATGACAATATCATGTTCTGCCGGAGCAGCGATTGCAGTTTGTGCAGCATCAGCGACCGTTGGTCTAGCGTTAGGTGCAATGTTTGATTATGTGATTGTAGAAGTAAAAAAAGAGAAAGCAAATACAGATATAGCTTCTGCGCTTGAAAATGTTTTCACTACTAAAGCTCTAAGTGGAATAGCCTTATAGAGAGTAAAAGTAGGTTTGTTTCTTAAGGTTGCAGGATTGCCTTAATAACAACAAAAAAGTAATAGGAAGCAAAAGATATGGCTTGAAAATTTTCTACGGATTTCATTAAAATAGCATTTTGCCTTTTTAAGGGTTAGAAATTTTCTAATTCTTGTATTTGATAGAAAGCATACTTTGCTGATGTCTCAACTTGACACTGAAATCCAATGTGATTTAATTAATTCATATATGTAGGTAATGTCAAACACTAGAATGAGGAAATATGGATAAAAAAGTTAGAATAGAATCAGATAGCTTAGGAAAAGTAGAAGTACCAAGTGAACATTACTGGGGAGCGCAGACTCAACGCTCTTTGGAAAATTTTAAAATTGGTACAGAAAGAATGCCAGAGCCCATGATTAAAGCGCTAGCAATAGTAAAACTTGCAGCAGCACGTGTTAACATGAAGCAAGGTAGCATAGAGAATAGGGTGGGGGACGCAATCTGCGCAGCTGCAAAGGAAATAATAGACGGTAAATTTGATAACGAATTCCCCCTTGTTGTGTGGCAAACCGGGTCTGGAACGCAGACTAATATGAATATGAATGAAGTGGTCAGCAATCGTGCAATAGAAATTTTGGGCGGTGATTTAGGTAGTAAGTCTCCAGTGCATCCAAATGATCATGTAAACTGTGGTCAATCATCAAATGACACTTTTCCAACAGTAATGCATATAGCAGTAGCAGAACAAATAGACCGCTTGCTTATTCCCAATCTTGAAGAATTATATAAAGCCCTAAATAATAAGGTTCATGAATTTAAAGATATAATAAAAGTAGGGCGTACTCATCTGCAAGATGCAACGCCTCTAACACTTGGGCAGGAATTTTCTGGATATACAGTTCAGATTCAAAAGGGAATAGAGAGAGTAAAGTCAACTCTGATCAATGTATATGAACTTGCACAAGGTGGCACCGCGGTTGGCACGGGAATCAATACTAAAAAGGGTTTTGCTGAGGATTTTGCTAAAGAAGTGGCAAAAATCACTGATTTTCCATTTATTTCAGCAAAAAATAAGTTTGAAGCACTAGCAGCAAATGATGCTTTAGTTGAGCTCAGTGGAGCACTCAATACAGTAGCAGTAAGCTTGATGAAAATTGCAAATGATATAAGGTTACTTGGTTCTGGTCCAAGATGCGGAATTGGAGAAATAATATTACCAGAAAATGAGCCTGGCTCTTCAATCATGCCAGGTAAGGTGAATCCAACTCAATGTGAAGCAGTAACTATGGTATGTGCTCAGGTTATGGGAAATCATGTTGCCGTGACAATTGGTGGCTCAAATGGTCACTTTGAATTGAATGTGTTTAAGCCGGTGATAATTTACAATGTTTTGCAGTCTATAAGACTTTTAGCTGATGCAAGTTTAAATTTTGCAGAGAAATGCGTAGTTGATATTAAAGCAAACGAAGAAAGAATAAAGGATTTACTGAATCAGTCATTAATGTTGGTCACTATATTAAATACGCATATAGGGTACGACAATTCAGCAAAAATAGCTAAACTTGCTTATAAAGAGAACATCACTCTAAAAGAAGCAGCGATAAAACTGCAGCTACTCACTGAGCAAGAATTTGAAAGGATAGTGAAACCAGAGGAGATGGTAGGTTAAACTACCATCTTTCCCTTATTTTGTCCCTAGTTATTGTGGTAATATGTATGGAACTTTGCTGGTGCCACTGGGGAGTGTTAGATAAACCATACGCGTCAAGTTAAGAGATTGTAAGTAAATTCAGGGAAGTTAAGGTAGATACTCTAGTTTTTCTGTACTTGTCTTTTAATGAAAATCGAGACCAAGTTATGGTAAGCTTTTTAAGAAAAACTTTCAAACTATTAACTTTATTCTTATATGTTAAAAACAAGTTCATAAATATTACAAAGTGGTAATACTAAGAACATGCAGAGAAGAGGAACCGTCGGTATTCTTGGTCATAAGGACCGCACTGAAGCAAGGTTCTCCTTTCTGTTTATATACTGAATAGTTCCGAACAACTGATTGAGCGTTGAGGCTCGTATATAAGGGTGGAAAATGCAGTACTACATATTATTCTATGGAGGAATTATGAGTTCATCAAATATTATTTCTGGCATTGATGTTAGCAAAAGCAAACTAGATATCCACATTCATCCACTTGGACATCATAAAGTATTTGAAAATAACATTCAAGCTATTGATCAAATAATCGACTTTTTGCGGTTACATAATGTAATCAAAGTTGGACTTGAAGCAACTGGTGGGTACGAAAAATTATGCGCTTATACTTTACTAAGCCATGGTTTCGAAGTATACGTCATTCAACCTAGATGGGTTAGAGATTATGCAAAAAGCCTTGGCATTGCCACTAAAACTGACAAGATAGACTGTAGCATCATCTCACGTTATATTAGTAATACAGATATGCGTGTTACTCCTTTAAAAGTTAGTAATAGTAATGTTGACTGTTTGAGGCAAAAATTATCTCGCAGAAATCAACTAGTAGAAATAGCAAAAATACAAAAAATCCAAGCTCATCAGGTAACTGATATATCCATAATCAAACAAATGGAAGAGCTACTTGTTGTTTTGCAAAATCAAATCCAATCTTTAGAAGATCAGATGATAGAATTGGTTGATCAAAGTCAAGAGCTTAAAAAAAATACATATCAATAACTAGTATTCCAGGTGCAGGTCCAATCTTAGCTATCACTATGATTTGTTATCTACCAGAACTAGGAACTATCAAACATAAAGAAATATCTAGCCTTTCCGGAGTCGCACCTTTTAATCGAGATAGTGGTTTTAGTAAAGGGAAAAGGTGTATTCAGGGTGGTAGAGCACAAATTAGAAAAGTTTTACATATGTGCATCCTTACTGCTCGTGAGTGGAATTCTTACATAAAAACTTTTTTTGATAGGTTATACGATCAATATAAAAAACCATATAAAGTTGCTTCCACTGCTGCAATGAGAAAATTGCTTATTCTTGCTAACTCTTTAGCAAGAGATGGCAGGATTTTCACTAAGGAATACAGCCCTAAATCTGCTTAATTAGCAGATTAGTGTGGTTGTGGATAAGTGCGCTTACACAGATTTAAAGCACTTATACACATCCACGCTTATTGAAAGAATTTAAGCTAAGAATTACAACTTAAATGCCTAAAATTGTTTGCAGTAAGGCCATTTGGTCAACACCGTTAATTCTCCGAATCATGTTTTCAGCATCAATTTCAATGAGTTCCTTACCAGATATGGTGAGCTTATAATAATGAGCGGCTACTGTACATTTGAGAGTTCCTTTCTCAGCAGGCTTCCAGCTACCAAAGTCAAACTCTTTAAAAATGCCTCTTAAATTGATTATTACTGCTTCAATATCATTGCTACTACTACCTTGCATTCCACCACGAAGAGTCAAAGCTACTGAATTTCCATCTATTAAACCAAAGAGTCTAAAGAGCTCAGAGTCATACTCAGCAAAAATAAAGTCTGCTTCCAGTTTTTCCATTCCCATGTCTATACTTATTGGAATATCCATACCACCAGCTCTATATTCCTCTGTTTTAATGGTAAGTTTTGGCAGAGTGATCTCATCGATGCGGCCAGCATAACCACGACCATCAACTAACACATTAAAATTCTTTAAGATTTTTGGCAACATCTTTTTATGTCTTTAAAAATTATTTTCAGTATTTTCATTTTTTCTATTGACTTTTAACACAACTGCTTTAGTGCTAAAAATAACTCTCTAACCCGCCTTTTTAGCTCAATAAATGCCTTTGTTAAGCTAAGTTCTGTATTCTTTTTCACTTCTGTGCAACCAACTATGCTGTGAAATATAAGAATTGCGCACAATTTAGCATATAGTTCACATAATACTCTGCATGGCTTTCCTTTTAGCTTATCAAGTCTGATATGGCTTTTATACAATTTAAATAATTTGCCACCTTACTCTGTAAATCGTTAATACTTGCTCAGCACTAATTTTATTTTCTGGAACATTAGTTTTGACCAGTTCAACAATTTTTGATTTCTTTTAGAGGATGTATATCCCTGCGATCTTGCTAATCTATTAGCTTTCCTTCTTCTGGCCATATTCAGTTAGTTTCTGACATATAATTCTTACTCTAATTTTTGCTTCTTTTCCTAACAATACCTCGTTTTCTAAAAATAACTTATCCTCTAAACATTCTAATAACTCCATTTTTTGATTTGTTTCTACATCATATATGTTGGTATCGGATTTATAACGACTTATGAAATAAGCTCCTATTTCATTGATTTGTTTAAAAGAACTTGGCACAAAATAACCGAGATCAGATATTAGCAAATCATTGCTTAATATATTACTTAAATGTTTCCTATATCCCTGGTCTGATCTTACTCCCTCCGTTAAATTAAGTTGGTCTATTATCTGATTCATGTAGTCGAAAACTAATTGTAACTTTATTCCAGACTTAGTATTGCTTTCATAGCCACTGTAGCTAGTACCATAACCTTTATACATCTCTTCCATATTGTTAGGTAGAGTAATATAGCTACTGTCCAATAATTTAACACTATTAAATAGCTGTAAGATTTTGCAATCAACTTGCAAGATATTTTTAAAAAGAACCACAGATTCATTATACATCCTTTTCATAAATTCCACTGCTTCTTCAGTAAATCTAAAATCCAAACCTTGTTTTGTTATATCTATCGAGTCCTCGTTTAGTAATTGACACATTGTTTCTACGCTACAATTATCAACCCCTATATTACCCAAGACCATGGCTTTTACGAACGATGAACCTTTTAGCTTTCTCTTTCTTTTTATAAACCTTGTTGTAATTGAGATTTTGTCTACTTTTTCATTAAAAAATTCTTTGAGCTTTTTTGATAAGCTAGTTATTTTATTCATTCGTTCTCTCACTAAAAGTATTTCTGGGAGAACTTATACCTTATTATTCTATCTCTTTCATACCTTTTTTTCCTTAACTTGACGCGTATGGTTTATTTAACACTCCCTTCCAATTTTTTATAGGTTTGACTTCACCTGATTTACAAATAGAAATTGGTTGAGTGTTTGCCATTTATTCTTATAAACAGCATTTTGCTTTTTTTAGCACGTAGTAATTCTTGAATTCTATGATATTATTTTTGTAACATTGTTATACACATCATAATAACGGCACTGGCTGAGTTCATTAAGTAATTTTATGCTCAGCGGAATGACAAAAAGCATTATCACAAACACATTTTACTACATAATCAGCGCTAATATTAAAATGCTTATAAAGTGCTTCATAAGGTGCTGATTCTCCGAAACTTTTTATGCCAATAAATATACCGTTTGAGCCTATATATTTATGCCAACCCACTTCACTTCCAGCTTCAATTGCAACTTTGATGCTGTCATTATTTAATATTACCCCTTTATATTTATCACTTTGCTCGTCAAAAAGCCTCCAACACGGCATAGAAATGACCCTTGTACCTACACCTTTTTCCTGTAATTTTTCTCTTGCCTCAACCGCAATTTCAACTTCAGATCCGGTAGCAAATATCGTCACTTTTAGCTTCCCTGAAGATTCGCATAGTATATATGCACCAAATTTTGATAGGTTGGCCAATTGGTCAGTATAAGAGTGCATGTAATTAATATTTTGCCTCGAAAGCGCAAACAGCGCAGGTGACTCTTTTTTTTCAAGTGCAATGCTAACACACTCCAAAGTTTCAATTGCATCTGCTGGCCTAAAAATATATAGATTTGGTATAGCTCGCAAAGAGGCTAAATGCTCTATTGGCTGATGAGTTGGACCATCTTCTCCTACTCCAATTGAGTCATGAGTCATTACATAGATAACCTGCTGCTTCATCAAAGCTGAAAGACGTATAGCAGGGCGGCAGTAGTCGGAAAAGACTAAAAAAGTTCCACCATAAGGAATAATCCCACCGTGAAGAGCCATACCATTCATACAAGCTGCCATAGCGTGCTCTCTCACTCCATAGTGGACATAAGAACCATCATAATTATTACTATCTATTGCCTGCATGTGCTTATATTTAGTACAATTTGAACCGGTAAGATCAGCAGAGCCACCAATTAGTTCTGGCATAGACTTAATTAACAATTCCATTACTCTGCCAAAAGAAGATCTAGTAGCTTCTTTTGGCATTAGCTCACATATTCGTTTCTTCAGATCAGCCAAATCACTCTCGATATTATTCGGTAAACGTTTCTCAAGTCTTCTTTGTAGTTCTTCATTGATCAAGGATGTATAGTTTTGCTTTGCTCTCTTAACTGTTTCCATCCAAGCGTTTTTCACATCTTCTGGTACATAAAATGGTTCATAGTTCCAATTCAATTTTTCTCTCATCTGTTTTACATCTTCCTCTGTAAAGGCACCACTATGAGCAGAAGATGTGCCAGCACGGCTCGAAAATTTTCCGATAATAGTTTTGCAACAGATTAGTGTAGGTTTATCAGACTTTTGCGCCTGCTCTATTGCAAGGGATATAGCATCAAAGTCATGCCCATCGATTTTGTCAACATTCCATCCATACGCTGAAAAACGCTTTTCTACATCATCAGAGCAAGAGAGGCTAGTAGAGCCGTCTATAGAGATGTCATTGTCGTCAAAAAGTGCTATCAGCTTATTTAATTTAAGATGCCCAGCAAGGGACGCTGCTTCATGGCTTATACCTTCCATAAGACAACCATCTCCTAGCATTACGTAAGTGTAGTGGCTGATTTCAAACTGCTTTGCAAGAATCGATTCAGCAAGTGCCATGCCAACAGCAGTGGCAAATCCCTGACCAAGCGGGCCTGTTGTTGCTTCTATACCAGAAGTTAAGCCAAATTCTGGGTGACCTGGAGCTTTTGATGTAAGTTGCCTGAAGTTTTTTAGTTCATCTATACTAATGTAGCCTGTCAGATATAATATAGAGTACTGCAACATTGAACCGTGACCATTTGATAGGACGAAACGATCTCTACTGATCCATTTAGAATCATCAGGGTTATGGTTTAGATATTTAGCAAATAATACAGTGGCAACATCTGCCATGCCAAGTGGCATACCTGGATGTCCAGAATTTGCTTTTTGTACTGCATCAATTGATAAAAAGCGGACAGCATTTGCCATGGATTTTAGTAGTAGATGATTCATGTATTAATAGGAAAACTTAAAAGTGAAGTATACTATATCATAGTGGCAAAAACAAGTTGACACTTAATGTTAAAATCATTAATAATTTATAGTTAGATTGTGAGAATTTTTGTATGACAACTATTATCAATAGAAAGTATAGAATCAGTCGCAGGCTTGGTGTAAACTTATGGGGTAGAGCAAAAGATTCGGTCAATAAAAGAAAATACCCTCCAGGTCAGCATGGTATTCTTGGATTTAAGAAGTTATCTGACTTTGGTAAGCAGTTTGCTGCACATAAGAAATTTAAGTTCTACTATGCAATTTCAAGTAAGCAGCTTAGACGTACATTTTTAGATGCTTACAAAAGAAAGGGTTATACGGCTGATAATTTTATTGGTGCCTTGGAATCAAGGTTAAGTTCTGTTCTATATCACTCTGGTTTTGTGCCAACAATTTACTCGGCAAAACAGCTTATATCTCATAAACATGTTACAGTTAATGATAAGGTGGTTAACATATCAAGTTATAGAGTGAAGCCTGGTGATATAGTAAAAATAAGGGAAAGAGCAGCAAAAATTCCTATATTAATAGAGGTTGAACAAAAACAAGAACGTAAGGCTCCAGATTATTTAGAGGCAGATAGCAAAGCACTTTCAGTGAAGTATTTGAGAGCGCCTCAATATTCCGAAGTCCCCTATTCAGCAGACATGGAAGTCAATTTAGTAGTAGAATTTTACTCTAGATAAACAACATAAGGCCTGTGTGGCGGAATCGGTAGACGCAGCGGACTTAAAATCCGTGGGTTTTGCGACCTTGGGAGTTCAAGTCTCCCCGTGGGCACCAGTTTAATTTATTAAAAAAGTATGAAATGGCTTGATATAGAAGATATTGCAGAAGCTCTAGAAGAGAAGTTTCCCAATGAGGATATAATTAGTATCAGATTCACTGAACTTAAGAAAAAGATCTTGGATTTGAAGGAGTTTGATGATAATGAAAAACATTGTAACGAAAAAATACTAGAAGCCATTCAAGCAGCTTGGATTGAAGAAAGATTTTAAAAAACAGATAGCTATGAGAAAATTATGGCATACAGTAAAAAGATAATCTTCTTGGAAATACTATACTTTACTCGAATTTTACTTAGCTTCATAATAATTTAATAAATTACAATTAAAAATGATTACAAGGTAGGCAACACAAAATTCTGGTAAATGCTAGATATACGAATATTGCTTTTTATGTGTGAGGCCGAGGGTCATGAAAACAATAAGTTAGTTTTTTGTATAAGAAAGTTGTAATATAATTTAATTTTAAGCACTGGAAAGATGTTTAAATATAGCGGGCCAAAGAAATTAAAATCTATAATAGAAAACTATGCATTAAAATGCATGAAAAATAAGATCAGCAAAAATGAAATACGTCTTATTTTAAACTGGAAAAGTATAGTTGGAGAGAAATTAGCAGAATGTACAAAACCACAAAAGATCTCATACGCACAAAACGTAAACTCTGGTGTGCTGTATCTGTTAGTAACAAATGGCAGTAAAGCATTAGAAATGCAGCATATAGTTTCTCTTGTAATAGAAAAAATTACAGTGTTTTTTGGCTATAAAGCAGTATACGGTATAAAAATCAAGCAAGGGAGTTGACTATTTAACTATATCAGGTTAACCTGATTAAGTAGGATAAATTGGTATATTGAAGTGAGTAGAATTTGTGAATTAACAAATAGAAAAAAGTCTTTTGGTAATAAGGTATCGCACTCAAATCGTAAAACAAAGCGTACCTTTCTCTTAAATTTACATAAGGTTACATTGACGAGTAATATATTAGACAAAAAGTTTAGCTTTCGTATAGCAACAAGGACTTTAAGAACTATAGACTATAAAGGTGATCTTGATGCTTTCTTGCTCAATACAAAAACAATTAAGCTAAGTAAAGAAGCACAAAAGATAAAAAGAAGATTAAAGAAAGTTTTAGCAAAACAAGAGGTAGAATTAGCCGTTTCAGATGCATAGTAAGCCTACATGGCTCAGAGCAAAAGCTCCGGCTGGCAAAGTATTCAATGAAACCTTAAACACTGTTAAGCTACATAACTTACATACAGTATGCGAAGAAGCTGCGTGTCCAAATATTGGTGAATGTTGGAATAAACGTCATGCTACTGTGATGATTCTCGGTTCTGTTTGTACTCGTGCTTGTGCGTTTTGCAACGTTGCAACTGGCATTCCTGATAAGCTCGATCCTCATGAACCAGAAAATTTAGCAAAAGCAATAAAAAAGTTAAATTTAAAGCACGTCGTTATTACCTCTGTTGACCGTGATGATTTACCAGATGGCGGTGCAAATCAGTTTATAAGGTGTATAAAGGAAATTAGAAAGATAACTTCCGAAACAACAATAGAGATTCTCACTCCTGATTTTTTAAATAAGAAAGGAGCGTTTGAAGCAATAGCTGTTGCATCACCTGATGTTTATAACCACAATATCGAAACAGTACCAAGGCTGTATGCAAAAATAAGACCAAGAGCTCGTTATTTTCATTCACTATATTTGCTAAAGATGGTGAAACAGATTAATCCTAAACTTTTCACGAAGTCAGGGCTTATGGTCGGTCTTGGAGAAACAAAAGAAGAAATCTTTCAGATTATGGATGATCTACGTAGCGCCGAAGTTGACTTTATTACAATTGGTCAATATCTGCAACCAACTTCAAAGCATGCAAAAATTGATAGATATGTTACCCCAGAAGAGTTTGAGCATTATAAATATATTGCTTACTCCAAAGGCTTTTCGGTAGTTGCATCAAGCCCATTGACGCGGTCATCGTACCACGCTGAAGAAGATTTTAACAGGCTCAAAGCTTGTCACTAATATTGACTTTTATTGATTGCTATAATATAAGCATTTATATGGTGGGTAATATTAATGGGAGGGTAAGGTGAATTTTAGCGAATATGTACATGATAAAGCTTTAACAATATCAAATGTAAGTGCTAAAATTGATGTAAGAAAGCTAGCAAACTTTCTACAGAGTAAAAAAGACATTAAAGAGCTTAATTTAATAAATATAGAGATTGATCCTAAAGATATAAAAGAGTTAGGTAAACTTACATATCTTACTTCGCTTACTCTAAGGAACAATAAACTTGGTTTTGAAGGTGCAGGATATATAGGTCAAGGCAATCTACCACACCACACCTTACTTTACTTGAAATGGGGATGTTCAAAAAAGTGTGTCAAACCGAATTTTTAGTTCAACTCAATTTTTAACCTACAAGGAAAAAAATATCGAGTTGAGATATAGATAAAGTGTAATAGTTTAGACTTGATCTGACAGTCATGAATTATCTGACAGAAGAATCGACGAAGTCAAAACCGATATCAGAATCTGTTTTAATGTTATCAATATTTTTTTGGTAAGCAATATGCATACTATCAAAAAAGGTCTGCATAGGAGTCTTACCATAGCAATACTTACCGGAATGAGGTCTAGTTCTGTTGTAAGAATGCAACCAATGATCGACATCTAACTGAAGCTCCTCCAAAGTACTATAAATCTTTTTCCTGAAGATAATATTGTAACATTCATCTTGCATAGTTCTATGAAACCTTTCACATATACCATTAGTCTGTGGAGAGTAATACCAATTCCCGCTATACAAGCAACGAATAGACAATAATGGAAAAAAAGCCATACTGGAGTAAGTAAAATAGCGAGGTTTAGATGGCATTAAGATCAAAATTATTGGATGAAAAAGTGGTGGAATCAGCAAAAGAGATGCTGAAGAAAGTAAGAAATAATGCGTATGTTGCAAAAAAACTAAATGCTGTAATTGCAGCAAAAAAGCACAGTATAACAGCTGTAGCAAAAATATGTTGCATTTCGAGAAAGGCAATTACTACATGGATAAAGCACATAAAATTTGGAAGAGAAGAAAAATTATTTTCTCCACCTCAACGCCGTAGAAAAACTATATTGAACCAAAGTCAACTTGAACAAATTGAGGTGTGGATAGAGGAAAACCCCAATATTACTATTAGAGAAATGAGAATAAGAATCCAAGAAAGATTTGGTTTGAATATCAGCAAATCCACAATACATCGTAATATGCAAAGAATGAAATTCTCATATATCACACCAAGACCAGTTCATAGTGGACAGGATAAAAATAAGCAAGAGGAGTTTAAAAAAAAACCTCAATGAAACTATTGTCATGCATTCTGAAAAAGAGCTATTTTTCTTCGATGAATCACGGTTTGGTACACATTCAAAAGTTGGACATGGGTGGTTTAAAAAAGGCAGTAGGACACAGGTTAAGGTAAAATTAGGTAGGGAAAATTTTTATCTCTATAGTGCAGTTAATCCCAGAAATGGAGAGAATTTTAGCTTATTTGCACCAAACGTCAACACTGCTTGTATAAATATATTCCTTGAACAGATGTCGCAATATTTAGGAATACGAAAGGCTTTTCTCGTGATGGATTGCGCTAGTTGGCATAAGTCAAAAAGTTTAAAGATACCTAAAAATATCGAAATTATATACCTACCACCATACTCACCTGACCTCAATCCTGTTGAGAGGTTTTGGTTATATATAAAACAGAACATTTTGCGCAATAAAATCTACGATACAATTGTTCTGCTTGAGAGCGCTTTGTGTAAATTTATTACCTCTCTTTCCCCTTCCACGGTTAAACAACTCTGCAATGCTTCTTATTTGGTTCATTAATAATGAGAGTTGGTATAAGAAAGAACTTTCCTATTATTATTGAAATCTCTTGGTGAGCACAACGTTCATACTTAATGCGTTATCGTAGGAACACTTAACAATGTTTATAGAGTGTTATCCATTAGGACGCTGTTTCTTGATAGACTTATGTCGGCTGTACAGCGTAGCCTACATTAGCTCTTGTAAGCTACTGCCAATAGTAGTGATAACATTATCATTATTACAGCTTGTTTGGGCAAGTTCGGCATTTCCACCGCAATCCCTTCTGGTTACAGTAGATACTAGCTCTTTTGCATTGATCTTATTAGTTAAATCTTTACTTACTTTGACAATCAAAAGTGTTTTATTCTTTTCTGTTACCATGAAGGCTATTACAGTTTTCGGTTTTTGTTGCTGCAGAACAAATTCCCTTATGATACTTCCTGGAATGTCAGTGAAAGTGTGGCTTACGAAATTTATTCCATTTATTTCAGTACTTTTTATGTTTTCTACACTGACAATCTTTTTATAAAGATTTTTTATTTTGGTTTCAAATTTTTTGCGCTCTTGGCTTAAAATACTGAGTCGGCTTGTTATTTCATTTACTGGTGCTTTTACGAATTCTGCAACTTTTTTTAAGCTAATTTCGTTATCCTGTACGTAGCTAATTGCTTCTTGACCGGTTAAAGCTTCAATTCTTCTTACTCCAGATGCAACGGAACATTCTGCTGCTATCTTAAACAAACCAATTTCTCCAGTACGCTCCACGTGTGTACCGCCGCATAATTCTTTTGAATCTCCAATTTTTACAACCCTAACTTTGTCACCATATTTTTCACCAAATAAGGCCATAGCTCCTTCGTTTATTGCCTGATCCATATCTTGAATTTTTGTAGATGTAGAAAGGTTTTCTCTGATTAGAGGATTTACTATATCTTCTACTGAAGACAGCTGATCCTGAGTGACTGGCTTATTATGACTAAAATCAAATCTTAGTCTATTTGGTGCGACTAGAGAACCTTTTTGAGTAATATGATCACCTAAGATTTTTCTGAGTGCAAAGTGTAGAAGATGTGTAGCTGAATGATTTCTTCTTAAGTCTTGTCTTCTTTTTTTGTCAATACTAGCTGTAACTGTGTTACCTTTACAAATTGAGCCGACGCACCTGTGCAAATACAAGTCATTAATCTTGTTGGTATTTTCAACTGTTACCATACTTCCATCAGACTTTATAAGATTTCCAATATCTCCCACTTGTCCACCTGACTCTCCATAAAAAGGTGTTTTATCAAGTATAATAGTTATCTTTTCTCCTTCCTTTGCAGAATCAATTACTTCATTTTTAGAGGAAATTATTGCGAGTACTGTTGCATCCTTTACTTCATCACGTTCATAACCAACAAATTCCGTTTTGCCAAACTGATCGATTAAATTAAACCATACTTGTTCAACAGACTTTTCACCAGATCCAGTCCAATTAGCACGTGCTCTTTCTTTTTGCTCTTTCATTGCATTATCAAAACCTTTTTGGTCAAAATTTATTTTCCTTTCTTTCAAAATATCAAGTGTGATATCCAAAGGAAATCCATAAGTGTCATATAGTTTGAATGCTGATTCTCCAGATAGAGTTTCACCTGATTTTAAATCTGCAGTAAATTTGTCCAAGAGATTAATGCCTTTCGTTAAAGTGTCTTTAAAGTTTTCTTCCTCTGATTTTAACGTTGTTTCTATTAAGCTTTTAGCTCTGATTAGCTCTGGATAAGCATCTCCCATATAAGCCAAACTTGTGCCATCTATGAGTGCAGGAAAAACAAGGTTCAATAGAGAATCATTATATCCAAGTAGGTGGATATAACGTACTGCTCTCCTGATCAATCTGCGTAGTACATAATTTCTTCCTTCATTTCCAGGAAGCACTCCTTCTGCGATGAGAAATGCAGCTGCACGAAGGTGATCTGCGATAATCTTATGAGCTACTTTATTTTCCGTATTTCCACAGTACTCTTGCGATTTACTTACCAGAGCAGAAAATAGGTCAATATCATAGTTATCATGAACGTTCTGCATAACAGCTGCTATTCTTTCAAGGCCCATTCCGGTATCGATGCATTTTTTTGGTAATTTTTGTAAATTACCTTCTTTATCTTTATTAAATTCCATGAACACCAGGTTCCAAATTTCAACAATTCTGTCGTCTTCATGCAAATCCTGATTTGCATGATCGTAAAAGATTTCAGAACATGGGCCACATGGACCAGTATTGCCCATGCTCCAAAAGTTATCATCTGTTGTAATTCTCATGATTTTATCATCTGAAAAGCCACTTATCTTACGCCAAATTTCATATGCTTCATCATCAGTGTGGTAAACAGTTATGGATAGTCTGTTTTTATCAAGAGACAATTCTTCAGTAATAAATTTCCACGCAAATTCTATCGCAGTTTCTTTAAAGTAATCACCAAAGCTAAAATTTCCGAGCATTTCAAAAAATGTGTGATGCCGAGATGTATAGCCAACATTTTCAAGATCATTGTGTTTACCACCTGCTCTGAGACACTTTTGACTTGAGACGGCACGTTTCATTTCAGTTTTTTGCGTGCCGGTAAAGATATTTTTGAACTGTACCATACCAGCATTTGTGAACATGAGTGTTGGATCATGCTCTGGAATCAAAGGAGAAGAAGGAACTTGCTCATGATTATTATTTACAAAAAATTTTATAAATCTTTTTCTAATTTCGTTTAGCTTCATCGTTTTTACTGAGGTTATCTATGCATAATAAGTTGTAACAGAAGTAAAATCAATTTATCAATCTAAATATTAATATATACATTATTTAGTATAATAAAAGCAATCTTTACATAAAAATTTTAATAAAAAGATATAGGTTTAAATATTTTATCCACTAACATAGAGAAGTATTTGTTAATTCAAATAATACTTTTGTTAATTAATTTAAGGAGTGTGAAATGCCCAGAGAGTTATTACAAATGAATCAGCTTCAAAGGTTTTATGATTCAATTACAAACAATGGAGTAGAAATTAAAATTATATCTCGATCTAATAATTACATGTCTTTTGAGGTTAAAGGAAGTTATAATAGTGCTGTTAAGTCCTTTGCTATTAAGCACAGCGATGGTAATGGTCATCTTTCCCCGATAGAAAGCTATCGTGATATTATAACACTCGGATCATTCGGTTGGGTAAGAGAAGAAAATGGTTATTCTAAGCAAAGTACAGATTTATGTTCCTTTGAACAAGGAACTAAAAATTATGAATTATTAACCAATGTATTTGACAACATAAAAAAACTTAAAATCAATACATACTATGATGGTAAAGAATTCTGTAATGAAACATTCTCACCTTTTATCAAAGCACTTCATAGTCAAAAAATCACTGAAGGTACTAGCACCATCGATATCACAACAACAGAGTTATATAATTCTAGCCAATTGAGAGGATCTACTACTGAAGAAATTGATTATCAGATGAAGGAAGATGTAACTATCGAATCGGCTTCTTTAACAAAACAAGAATTCGATTTTGCATCAAGCGAAGTAACTACTAAAGAGATTAACGACTTAATAAATGAAATAGAAGAATCGAATTCTAGTTATGGAATTACATCTGAAGATATAAGGAGTGTTTCTCGTTTTGATTACAACTCAAAGGAAGTATTAGAACATCCTATATTCAATAGCACAGATGTGGAAGGGCCTAAATTACCCGAAAGAAATGGAGGACAGTATATAGGAATAGCAGGGATTGCTGGTGGTATATTGGGTGGAGTGCTAGCAGTAGCTTTTGCAGGATTAGGATACTTTGTATGGCATAGAAAAAATAGGGAAGGTAGCTACGATGTTGAAAAAGCAATGAAAAACCTTCCTGAACAAGCTCAACTTGAGCATTCCGGATCTACATCAGAAATAGAATCTTTGCTCAGCAATGCTACATCAGCAGAACATCTATCTTCTCAAATTAGCATCAAGTAGAATTCCAGAGTTTGATGGCACAACAGTGCCATCAACTTAGCTCTTACAGCACTTATATGCTCTGGAACCAAAGGAGAAGAAATTTTCCTGTCTTACAAAAATTTTTATAACTCTTTCTCTAATTTTATATCATTTTTACTAAGGTATAATAAGTTGCAATGAGAAATTCAGATATTAATATATGTATTATTTAGTATAATAAAAATATAGAAATCTTAGTAAAAAAAATGTGGACTTAAATAATTTATCTTTTATACACAAGGAAATATTGATCAATTTGGAGGTCATATATGCCAGGAAGATTGTTACACGTTAAAGATACTGTACGAGAAAAAGGATTAATCAATAAGGAAAAAAGGAATAGATGGATTAGTATTGAATCTGAATTGCAAGATGTAGAACAAAATAGAACAATATATTTTCTATTGGGAGGAGGTGATTTAAAACTTGAGTATGTATGTATGCTTGACGATACATCTTATCGTATTTTTGTTGCTGAAGGAGAAATAGTGCATGCAGAAAATCCAAAAGTGATGATTGATGATATTGTTTCTGATCTCAAGAGTGGAAAAATACGAAGTTATAAAAGATATAATGCCAAAGAGTTTTTGAGTAATGAGAATTTGCAAAAGCTGGAAGCTGGTGATATTGAAAGTACAACAACAGAACTACAAAACTTAAAACAAGTAATGGAAGAAATGAAAAAATCAAACGCTAGTAATGGAATTACAATTCAAAATATAGGAAATGTTCAAAATACGACGAATATTTTGGGTAATCCTATGATTCATGATACGAACTTGAGAGGGTTTAAATTATTGGAAACACCTTCAAACGAGAAAAATAATATAGTGTTCACAGTAGGTATGTTAGCAGCAGCAGTACCTTTGGTAGCAGCAGCTGCAGTTGTAAAATTTAAATGTCGGTTTTGTAATAGAAAAAGTAAAGGCCATAGTAGTTCTAAGGAAGAAACTCCATATAGTTATTTATTAAGTGCAATAACTTTAGAAAGTAGAGGTAATAGTATTATTTAGCTAAAATATTGCAAAACTTTTTATTATTTTTTTACAGTTTCCTCATTTAATAATTTTTATGCTCTAATTATTATACTTAATTTATCATTACCTGTTGTGTAAACAGGATGAGAGTTTTCAATAATCTACATCCTTTAGTAAGAAAAAATCAATACATTCACGATAAATTCACCTCATATCTGTGTTTTATATGTGGAACTTCGAATGAAAAATTATGCAGGCAAAGAAAGAAGAATAGTGAATGTAGTTACTCAACATTGGGGTGATATAAAAGGATCAGATAGAGAATGGCCAGAAAGACATGAAATAGACACTGCAGAAATAATGGAGTCATGGCAATATTGTTTTATAATTGAAGTGAAAGATCAAGGTTATGTTTGTGAAAGTGCAGGAGAAAAAGCTATTGAATTCTATGGGTTTAATAAAAAGATGTACATTGATAACAAGTATGCAATTGATGCACCATTTTTACGATTATATAAAATAGATGCAGTGATTGATAAACTAGAAACTGTAATAGAAAGTAAATGTCCAATCAATGAAGAGGAAGAAAGCGAAAGTGTTAAAATGAGGCAAGTATTGTTGCCACTTGGAGATAAAGAAGGTATAACACATATACTGGGTGTGATTACATTCAAGCTCCTTTAAAATACAATTTTAATTTGATTCTTTAATAAAATTATCTATACTCATACTTAATTACTACTAAAGAACTAAATAGTGGTGTTTGTAAATTTGTTTAGAATATGGCGAAAATAAAATTAAAAACCAAATCTTCTGTCAAAAAGCGCTTTCATCTTACAGCTAAGGGTAAAGTCATCTCTACTCAGTCAGGTAAAAGACATGGTATGATAAAGAGAAGTAAATCTAATATTCGTAATCAGCGTGGTACAACGATTCTTAGTAAATCTGACTCGCGTATAGTTAAGCTTTATATGCCTTATGGTATTTAACAAAATGGAGGTAAAATAAAAATGGCTCGAGTAAAACGTGGAGTCACTACTCATGCTCGTCATAAAAAAATATTGAAACTAGCAAAGGGTTATAGAGGACGGGCAAAAAATTGTTATAGAATTGCATTACAAAGAGTTGAAAAAGCACTGCAATATGCTTACAGAGACAGAAGAACCTGTAAACGTGATTTCCGTAGCTTATGGATAATACGTATTAATGCAGCAGCAAGAGAGCATGGGCTTACTTATGGTAGGTTTATGCATGGTCTTACACTTGCCGGCATTGATTTAAATAGAAAAATTCTTGCTGAGATGGCTGTTAATTATAAGGATGATTTTGCTAAATTAATAGAAACTGTAAGTAGTAAGTTAGCAGAAAATTCCTAAAGCAAAAACACCTAAAAACATGAGAGTGATTTTCATGGGGTCACCAGAGTTTGCGGTTAGTACGTTAAGCTTACTATTGAAGTCACATAACGAAACAGTAACAGTATATACCAAGGCTCCAAAACCTTCAGGGCGTGGGCAGAGGTTAACAAAATCTCCAGTACACATCGTTGCTGAAGAAAGTAACATAGAGGTATGTACTCCTATCTCTCTAAAGTCTTCGGCAGAGCAAGAAAAATTTAGAAATTTCAAACCAGACGTTGCAGTTGTTGCTGCGTATGGATTGATACTTCCAAGAGAAATTTTGAATATTCCCAAATATGGTTGTATTAATATTCACCCTTCATTACTACCAAGGTGGCGTGGTGCAGCTCCGATACAGCACACAATTTTAGCAGGAGATCAAGAAACTGGGGTTAGCATTATGCAATTGGATGAGGGATTAGATTCCGGCCCTATTTTAAAACAGAGAAAACTTCTTGTTGAAAAAAGCGATAATTATAAAACGTTGCATGATAAATTGTCTAAGCTAGGCAGTGATTTACTGTTGGAAGTGCTAAACGAAATTAAAAAGCAAGTTCCCTTAAAACAGAATGATAGTGACGCGTGTTACGCTGACAAAGTGGAAGATTATAAAATTTATGCAAGTGATACCTGTGAAGTTGCTTATAGAAAAGTTAAAGCTTTTTACCCAAAAGCATTCATTAAGATAGAGAATAAGCGTATCAGGATACTTGATGCTGACTTTGAAGCTTTCGCTTCAGAACAAGGTGAGATTGTTAACGATAATATGCACATAAGTTTAAAAGGTGGCACTTTAATTCCTAAAGTTGTACAAATGGAAGGGAGAAATCCTTGTAGTATTGAAGATTTTATTCGTGGTTTGAAATCAAGCATGGTAAAAAATTTATAGAATAGACTGCTTTGAAGGGAAGGTTAGGAGGGCTAAAGCAACTTCTACAATTTGGTATTCCGCTGCTTGTTAGCGGAATCTACAACAAGATACCGCGTTTTGGTGTACGAACATTGCAATTTGCAGGTAATTTGAGTAGTAGATGGTGTCATTCCAGTGCTTGACACCGGAATCCAGTTTCTATTGTACAGCCACCTGGTGTGCTCATTTAAAGTGAAGTTTTCTGGATCCCAGTGTCTGGGCACTGGGATGACATCTTTCTTGGTCTCTTGTATCACAATGTTTTTACAGTTGTGGATACTGCGGCGGTATGACGTAGTAGCTATATATAGACAAATTCCTTTTTCTTAGATATAACCTTAAAAAACTTTCCATATAAAAATGAAAATAAAAAGAGCTTTAATATCAGTATACGATAAAACGAATATAATTGATCTTGCATCGTTTTTAATGCAGCAACAAATAGAAATTCTTTCAACGGGAAATACTTATAAAGCACTATCTGATGCCGGAATAAAAACACAAGAGGTCTCAGATTACACACAATTTCCAGAGATACTGGGTGGTAGAGTAAAAACTTTACACCCTAAAATTCATGGAGGAATACTTTGCAATAGAGAAAAGCACAAAACGGAAATACAAAATCTAGGTATTGAGCCAATAGACCTGCTTATAACTAACCTATACCCATTTTGGGAGACAGTAAATAGCGGCTCAAATGAAGAGCAAATTATAGAACAAATTGATATCGGCGGAGTGGCGTTAATTAGAGCTGCAGCAAAAAACTTTCGTTTTACTTCAGTTATTTCTAGCATTCAAGACTACGAAGCACTAAAAGCTGAGATGATAAAAAATAACAATGAAACAACATTGGAATACAGAAAATATTTAGCAACTAAAGCATTTGCTCTGACTGCACAGTATGATTCTAATATTTATAGCTGGTTTTTATCCCAGGATAAGGATAATGAGTTACCAGAAATTTTTGCCTTATATGGATCTAAAGCACAAGAACTCAGATATGGTGAAAATCCCCATCAAAAAGCTGCATTTTATAGTAATCAATTTACCAAATATCCGCTGGAAAAAATACATGGAAAAGAACTAAGTTATAATAATATAGTAGATATAGAATCTGCACTTAACATAATTTCTGAGCTTCAAGAACCTGCAGCAGTGATAATAAAGCACAATAATCCATGTGGCGCTGCTGTTAGTGATAGTGCTTTAAAAGCATATGAAAAAGCTCTATCATGTGATGAAATAAGCAGTTTTGGTGGAATAGTCGCTTTCAATCGGGAAATAGATTTAAAGCTAGCAGAAAAGCTAAACGAGATATTTTTAGAGGTAGTGATAGCGCCGTCAGTGAATAGCGAAGCACTCAAAGTTTTGCAAAAAAAGAAAAATATGAGAGTGATTATTAATAAGTCTTTTCGACAAAATGAGAAGTACCAAGTTAAAAATGTTGTTGGAGGGTTCTTAGTACAGGAAAATAATAACCACGCAATGGGAGAAATTAGTCAAGTAACAGAATGCACTACAAAAGAGAAAGAGGACCTTATTTTTGCTTGGAAAATATGTAAACATGTAAAATCCAATGCAATAGTTATAGCAAAAGGCGGTTGTGCTATCGGTATTGGTGCAGGGCAAACAAGCAGAATAGATAGTGTAAATATTGCAGTAAAAAAAGCAGGTGAAAAATGTAAAGGTGCGGTACTTGCTTCAGATGCATTTTTTCCATTTCCAGATAGCATAGTAGAAAGTGCAAAATATGGAATCACAGCTATAATTCAGCCTGGCGGTTCGCTAAAAGATCAAGACGTGATAGCAGCTGCAAATGAGAATAAAATTGCCATGTTTTTCACTGGTGTTCGTAATTTTCTCCATTAAGCTTTGTGTCCCATCAAAATTATACCCCCACAGTTGTAAAAGATAAGACTTAATCTGTCAGATAATTCATGCCTGTCAGATTAAGTCTAAACTATTACACTTAATATATCGGAATTTAGTAACTTCAATAAATTGTGATATATCTCTTATAGATTCATTTAAACTTAATTAAGTGGGAGTATTGTTCATGTGAAAGGGGTTTAATTAAAATGGCATGGAATGTGAGGAAGACATACATCAATTAGTAGAAAGTGGATTTGATATTAACTCAAAAGATGCAAGCGGAATCACCCTTTTGCATAAGCTCACAAAAAAAGGCGATTTAGTTGGAGTAAAATCATTATTAGAGCACGAAGCTGACTTTAATGTTGTGGACAATGAAAATAGAAATCCACTTCATTATGCTATTATGCATGGACACAAAAAAATTGCTAAACTTCTTGTTAATCAACTGACAATTAATTCTAGAGATAAAAATGGATTTACTCCACTTCACCTTGCTACACTACAAGATGACACAGAATTAATGGATTTTTTAATAACAAAAGGCGCAAAAATTAATGAAAAAGATGTTGAGGAAGGCTATACTCCTCTTCACATAGCTTCATTATACGGTTCTAAAAAGAGCGTCCAGATTTTAATTGATAGCGGAGCAAATCTTGAATGTGAAGATAACAACTTTCGTACTCCTTTATTTTTGACCATTTATCAATGTACTACACATTATGAAAGTAGAGCAGAGATTATAGAATATCTGATAAAGAAAGGTGCAAACATAGAAGCAAAAGATGCAGAAAATAATACTACGCTTTTTCTAGCAGCATATAACAACAAAATGCAACTGGTAAAGCTTATTGTAAAGCAAGCAAAAGCTACGTTAAAAGAGTTTATTTGTACAAAAAACAAACATGGCTTTGATGCACTGGATTGCGCTATTAAGCATAATAATAGGCAAATGGTAACATTTCTTGTTTCAAAGGGAATAGAAGCAGATGACCAAGATTGTAGCGGTAACACCAGGTTACATAAAGCTAGCTATAATGGTGATACTAAAGCAGTTAAGTTATTATTGGAGCTTAAGGTAAACGTTAATGCCGTCACTAGATGCAACAGAACTCCTCTGCTACTTGCAGCTAAAAAAGGCCATGTAGAAATTGTAAGAATGTTGTTAGCAGTAAAAGCCAATATGAATATTTGTGATCAACAAGGTTTTACACCTCTGCATCTTACTATTCAAAAGGATTATTTTGATATAGCTCAGCTGTTAATAGAAAAAGGAGCAATTAAGTGTAGTAAAGATTATACTATAATAGGATTATTTATTGACAAGGCTCATAGCAAAAAAAATATTGAAGAAAATTACAAAAAATTTTTTAGGTTTTTGATGCTTTACTTGAAAGAGCTACATAGTAAACACAAAGCCTTGTGTGTACTTTCAATCCTAGCTCTAAGCTTAACAATTATAGGTTTACCATTTATTTTCAAGCCTATTATTAAATATAGAGAAAGAAGTAAAATATATAAAAAAATTAGGGCTATGCTGATTTATATTTAAGTATAACAGGAGAACTAAGCTAATATATGACAATTATCTGCTCGATAAAAATGGAATTAAATGTATCCGTTTAGCAGAGTGGCAAAATAAAATAGACAAAACCATAAAAATAAATGGTGTCATGCAATTTGAGCTTCGGCATAGATCCCCCATAAATTTTTTGGTACATATTTTTTCAACATTAATTTCGTATTCCATTCAAAGAATATTAATATTGGCATATAAGTATGAATATTATGCTAATATAATTACTTTTTAGGTATAAATGGCAAATTTATGCCTGGAAACAGTTTTTGGTTATTTCCTACACTTTCTTTATAAAAATCACAGGCGCCTGTTATTAGCTAAAGTAAAGGTCAAGTATCTGGAATTCTGGACATAAAATCCTCCTGTATAAAAAGATTAGAAAAAAATGCAGCGCACATATGAAAGACGTGTGTATACGCTGAAAAAGATACGCTACGTTTTTTATTGAAAAGTTAACTGAAAGTCTGCAGACAAAGATAGATTTTGAGCTCTTAAAATATCTCTAATTGTCATTATAATCAGATTCAAAATATGCGGAAGTAATTTTTTTGACAATAGATTTCTTGCATAACCAAGTGTCATTCCAGCTGGGATCCAACTAAGTTGGTAAACACTTTACAACGTTTTTGACGACGAAAAGACAGGATAGCTACTTTCATGACAACCATTTAGTTGTCTTTTCTCGTCTATCTTGTTTTGTCACTCTGCTAAACAGATACTAAAGTACTAGCTTTTTTGGATTCACACACAACTCTATCAGAAGTTTTGTGACTGTGATTGCAGAAAACATCGAGCATAAGACTCCTATCGATAAAGTAATAGAAAATCCTCTAATTGCTCCGCTACCAATAGTAAACATTATTCCTGCAGCAATGAGTGTAGTGAGGTTTGAATCAAGAATTGTTTTTATTGCATTTTTAAATCCTTCTTCAATGGCACGAGCTGTTCTTTTTCCTGCTCTTATTTCTTCGCGGATGCGTTCAAATATTAAAACATTTGCATCCACCGACATGCCAACAGTTAGTGCAATTCCAGCAATTCCAGGTAGAGTAAGAGTTGCTTCAAGTAGAGTGAGAATGAGTAGTATAGAAACTACATTAAAAAACAATGCAATAGAGGCCAATAGGCCTAATTTACCATAAATTATCATTATAAGTAAAGCAACAGCAATAATTGAAATTATTGCTGCTATTTCTCCTGCTTTTATTGACTCTTCTCCAAGGCTTGGGCCAACGTTTTTTTCTTCAATTATTTTAAGTGGCGCAGGTAGCGCACCGGATTTTAAAAGTATTGCAAGTTCACTCGCTTGCTTTTCAGTGAAATTACCGCTAATCTCTCCTTCTCCATTTAGGATTGGTTCACGTATTGTTGGTACAGTTAAAACTGTATTATCTAAAACAATTGCAAAAGGCTTTCCTACATTTTCTTTAGTAATTTTTGCAAATCTTTTGCTTGCTATGCTGTCAAATTTGAAATGTACTGTTGGTTTACCTAAATTGCCAAATCTAACTGATGCGTTAACTAATGAATCACCGCCTATTTCAGTTTTGCGGAATATCGGGTAGGAATTACCCAAAGAATCTTTGAGCATTACAGTAGTTTCATGGTCTATATCTTGCAACTTTTCTATGTTAGTATTTGCCAAATGAAAAGCTAGCTTAGCTGTTTTGCCAAGCAGAGATTTTATCTGCTGAGTGTCTTCTACTCCAGGAACTTGAACTAATATCTTATTTTGCCCTTGTTTTTGTACACTTACTTCCTTTGTACCAAGCTTATCTAAGCGCCTTTGGACATTAATTATTGACTCTGAAACTACTTCATTGATTAATGAGTTCTTATAATGCGGTTTATATGAAATAAAAATTGAAGTATCTTTTCTATTCAGCTCTAAGTTTGGGTTTATTTTATGAATTAACATCGAAACTTTTTTGTAATCATCCATATTACTTAAAGTTACAACTACTTGTTTATCGTTTTTTATGCTATTTTGTGTTAACAGACTTTCTTTTACTTCATCGGCTAGCATGCTCAATTTCTCTTTGAAGTAAAAATCTAAGTCTACATTCAGAAGTAGAGACGATCCACCTTTCAGGTCAAGCCCTAGATTTATCCTCTTTTTTGAGGTGAAAAACTTATTATCAAAAAAGTTTGGCAATATGATATATAAAGATAGCAAAAAAATTAGCAATACTGAAAGAGATTTAACTGTGAGCTTGTTTAGCATAAATTTAAACTATACTTAGGTACAGTGTAAACTGAATGGTTGCTAATCACAAGCACCTAAATGAAAAGGTCCGTGGAAGATAAAAAACAAGCCTAGAACTAATATCTCTATGATTGATTTTGTTCTTCTAGAACATCATTTATTGAAGCAGTATAAACACATGTATTAGGTTCAGAGTTGGCTCTCAGATTCTCTGTTTGTTTGTTTTGTCTAATTTTGTCAATTGCAAGGTAAGTGCATAAACCAAGTGTTAAGAAAATAACTATGCTAAGTGGTATGTGATTAGCAAGAAATTTACTATAACTTAAATCTTTCCAAACGAGAGGACTAGATAGAGAGGGGTGAGAGAAAAATCTGAGAATTGCTACTACTGCACTTAATGCTGTTAGAATAATAGCGACAGTGGCACCTACAAGAGGTAAAATATTCTTTTTATTAAATCTGCCATTAGAATCTTTTAAAATATCAAACATACATACTCCTCGATTACTAAATGTTCGTGATACTATGCACTAATTATAAAGTATTCAATAACTAAACTGGAGATAATAAAAAATGGACATAGAATATAGACATATAATATGAAGGATATATGCTAGTTAAAATAGGTACGAGAGGAAGCGACCTTGCGATCACCCAAGCTTTGGAAGCAAAACAAAGATTATTAGAGTCTTTTCCTAATCTATCTGTTGAGATCATTAAAATCAAAACTTCTGGTGATAAATATGCTAATGCAATCCTTGCTGAAATAGGAGGTAAAGGACTGTTCCTCAGGGAGATTGAGACTGAGCTACTTGAGAATAATATAGACATGGCAGTTCACTCGCTAAAGGATGTACCTGCGTTTTTCTCGGGAGATTTAATAATTCCTTGTGTTTTAGAGAGGCTAAGTCCATGTGATGTATTTATTTCTCATAAATATGAAAGCCTAAAATCTTTGCCACAGCAGGCTACAATTGCAACTTCTTCAATAAGAAGAAAAGTTCAATTGCTAAATTTTAGGCCAGACTTAAATGTAGTACCACTACGTGGAAATGTGACAACTAGACTGCAAAATCAGAGTTTTGATGGAATAATCTTAGCTGAAGCAGGGCTGATAAGATTAAAAAAACATCACTTAATTACAGAAGTATTGCTACCAAAAATCATGTTAAGCGCGGTAGGGCAGGGGGCAATTTGCATTCAATGCCGAAAGAATGATGTAAAAGTTATCGATCTTTTAGAGAAAATTAATAATAATATGTCTTTTATAAGGGCAAAATCAGAACGCAGTTTCATGAAGACAGTAAATGGCTCATGCTTTACGCCACTTGCAGCTTTAGCAGAATATGTAAGTGAAAATATGCTACATCTTTATTGTATGTTAGCAGATGAGAGAGGTATATACTTTACTGAGCGCACTTCGTTTGTAGAAGATGCAGAAAAAATGGGTATGGATGCAGGATTAGAGTTAAAATCAAAATGCTTATAAGCTTACCTAAAGTACGTGGAATCTACCGTTATAATGTTTCAATGTCTAAAATGACTTGGTTAAATGTTGGTGGCCAAGCTGATGTACTTTTTAAGCCACGTGACATTGAAGATCTAACATGCTTGATAAAAGATGCAGAGTTACCAATTAGTGTTATCGGTGCAACATCGAACATAATAGTTCGGGATAGTGGCATTCGAGGGATAACGGTGAAATTAGGTAAGGAATTTGCATATATAAAATGTAAAGATGATGGCTCCATTGTTGCAGGTGGTGCTGCGCTGCTTAGCAATCTTGCATACTTTGCCGGGGAGCAGCAAATTAGTGGACTTGAGTTTCTTGCTGGAATTCCAGGAACTGTTGGTGGTGGAATAGAGATGAATGCAGGTGCATATGGTAGTGATATTGCGAGTGTTGTAAAATTTATAAGGGCAGTGAATCTAGAAGATGGAAATTTATATGAATTCTCCAGCGAAGAAATGGGATATTTTTATCGTGGACACAGTCTAAAAGGCAGGTGGATTTTTATTGAAGCTGAATTTAAAGGAGTAAGTTCAGAGTATGAGCTTATATTGCAAAGGTTGAAGGAAGTTATTGATAAAAAAAACAAAAGCCAACCGGTAAGAGGAAGAACTGCAGGATGCATATTTAAAAATCCAATAGGCTGCAAGGCATGGAAACTGATTGATGAATCTGGCTGTCGAGGATTAGATAATGGTGTAGCTAAAATTTCTAAGAAACATTGTAATTTTCTACTCAATTACAATAATGCAACTGCACTTGACTTAGAAAACCTTGGCAACAGAGTACAAAATGCAGTAAAAGATAAATTTAATGTTGAGCTTGAGTGGGAGATAAGGGTTTTAGGTAAGTAACTTCTAATCTCCTCTAATATGACCTACGTAAATTGAGTACCTCAATTTACGTCCAAGATATATTATTTTGCGAGTCTTATTACGCTTCTCTTGAGGAAAAGCATTCTTTTATTTTTTCAATTACCGGTTCTATGATGTAGTGATTTATTTTCTTAATCATAGGTTCTACAAGCACATTTCCAACAATAAGGCCTGTAATTGGGGCAATAATTCCTATTGTCGCACCCATCAAAACTGCTGATCCTGTATTTAACATTACACCAGGAAAAATAGCACCTATAGCTGCACCAAGACCAATCCCAATTGCAGTGCTAGTAACGCCCATACAAAATATAGGGAAAATGCATTCTCGATTTACTTTATCTTCCTTATGATCACAATATGTAAGGTATGCGATAGATAATATTGTAGAAACAGCAGCAATAATTCCACCTATAATGGAAGGTGATAAAACTGCGAAACTTGGACCAAGACCTACAAGCACTCCTATTGTAATATTCATTCCCATTAATATTCCAACAAGGATTAACTCTTCTTTAGTTTTTTTTATCCATACCCCTCCTTAACACTTAATTAATAATAAAATGTTACTCATCTTTACCTAACCTGTAAAGTTATCTTAACCTAATTCCAAAAATTATTGTATAATATCATTTTGAGGTTTTATTTTCAATGCGCAAACTTGCAATATTCTTTTCTATACTATTTGCAGTTGTCGCTTACTATTTAAATAATGAAGTGGTATTTGAAGTAGCAAAGCTATTTAGTGATATATTCATCAGTTTGTTGAAATTAATCAGTTTACCTTTGGTTTTTCTATCTATCGTGTCCACAATTTCAGGGCTTAAAGACTCAATTGAAATTAAAGTATTACTTAAGAAGACGCTGTTTTATACGCTGCTTACAACCATTATAGCTGCATTTGTTGCGCTATCTTTCTATTTATTCATAGATCCAGTAAGAAAAAATTTCATAAGTAACACAATAGAAAGTGTGAGTGACAGCAATCACAATTACTTTTCACACTTAAAATCACTCATTCCATCAAATTTTGTGCAAGTTTTTCTTGAAAATAACGTTATTGGCAGCATATTGATTGCTTTTTTAATGGGTGGAGCTATTATTTCGCTCTCAAAAGAAAAACAGGATATATTACACCAAATATTTTCTGCACTGTTTGACACACTTCTTAGAATTGCTCAAGGGTTATTAAAGTTTATTCCTCTTGCTGTATGGTCTTTTATCACATGTTTTTTATACGAGTTAAAAGGTGGCAGCGAATTCCATAGTCTTTTTTGGTATTTTGCTTGCATAATGTCTGCAAATTTCGTGCAAGCATTTGTGATTTTGCCACTACTCATGTGGTATAAAGGTATATCACCAATTCAAACGATGAAAGGTGTTATGCCAGCACTTACACTTGCGTTTTTTTCTAAATCATCTAGTGCAACGCTGCCTACAACTATAGAATGTGTGCAAAATCAGCTAAAGGTACCAAAGAAATTATCGTCTTTTATTCTACCAATATGCACAACAGTCAATATGAATGCGTGTGCTGCATTTATTTTAATCACAGTGATGTTTGTTGCAGAGATGAATGGGCACACATTTTCCTTAAGTGAGATGTTCATATGGATTTTCTTAGCTACAGGAGCTGCAATTGGCAACGCTGGAGTGCCGATGGGGTGCTATTTTATGGCAACTAGTTATTTGGTATCAATGAATGTTCCTTTGTACATTATGGGATTGATTTTGCCTATTTATACAATCATTGATATGTTTGAAACTGCAATAAATGTGTGGTCTGATATCTGTATAACGCAGATAATTAATAAAGAATTTAAAACTCAAGAATGATATTAGATAATACAATAATAAAAGAATTTGAAGAGGCTGGTGCGATTTTGCACGGACATTTTGTACTCTCGTCAGGGCTGCACAGCAACACTTACATACAATGCGCTAAAATTTTTGAAAATCCAAGCAGAGCAATGAAGGTTTGTAATCTATTGGCGAATAAAATAAGAAAAGAGATTATTGAACCTGTAGATTTGATACTATCTCCTGCAATTGGTGGAATAATTGTAAGTTATGAGATTGGCAGACAGCTTGGAATAAGAACAATATTTTGCGAACGTGTTAATGGTAAATTTGAATTACGCCGTGGATTTGAGATTAAACAAGGTGAGAAAATATTACTAATTGAAGACGTGATAACCACAGGTAAATCTTCACTTGAAGCAGTAAAATGTGCAGAAGAGAAGGGAGGTGAAGTTGTTGCTGAAGCTTCTTTGATAAAGAGAAATAGTGAAACAAAACTACCTTTTCCTATCATATCTTTAATTGAACTTAATATCGAAAACTATAGCGAGGAAGAATTGCCAAGTGAGTTAAAACAATTACCCATAACGAAACCTGGGAGTAGAGAATATTTAACAAAGTAATTCTATATATGGCTCAAGTGATTCAGTAACTTTTACGTGTTATATGTTGATCTTTTTGCATCAAAGTTAGATATTACAGTTTATTTTCCTGTATTCGTTCAACAGAATGGCAAAATAAGATAGACAAATAAAGATATAAAGTAAAAACAATAATAGGTGTCATTCCGGTTCGTGACACTTGCTTTATGTAATTTCATTGAAAACGTTGTTTTTATTATAATACCTCCTATGATTAGTTTGCTTGTGATACCAACTCTCATTATTAATGAACCAAATAAGAAGCATTGCAGAGTTGTTTAACCGTGGAAGGGGAAAGAGAGGTAATAAATTTACACAAAGCGCTCTCAAGCAGAACAATTGTATCGTAGATTTTATTGCGCAAAATGTTCTGTTTTATATATAACCAAAACCTCTCAACAGGATTGAGGTCAGGTGAGTATGGTGGTAGGTATATAATTTCGATATTTTTAGGTATCTTTAAACTTTTTGACTTATGCCAACTAGCGCAATCCATCACGAGAAAAGCCTTTCGTATTCCTAAATATTGCGACATCTGTTCAAGGAATATATTTATACAAGCAGTGTTGACGTTTGGTGCAAATAAGCTAAAATTCTCTCCATTTCTGGGATTAACTGCACTATAGAGATAAAAATTTTCCCTACCTAATTTTACCTTAACCTGTGTCCTACTGCCTTTTTTAAACCACCCATGTCCAACTTTTGAATGTGTACCAAACCGTGATTCATCGAAGAAAAATAGCTCTTTTTCAGAATGCATGACAATAGTTTCATTGAGGTTTTTTTTTAAACTCCTCTTGCTTATTTTTATCCTGTCCACTATGAACTGGTCTTGGTGTGATATATGAGAATTTCATTCTTTGCATATTACGATGTATTGTGGATTTGCTGATATTCAAACCAAATCTTTCTTGGATTCTTATTCTCATTTCTCTAATAGTAATATTGGGGTTTTCCTCTATCCACACCTCAATTTGTTCAAGTTGACTTTGGTTCAATATAGTTTTTCTACGGCGTTGAGGTGGAGAAAATAATTTTTCTTCTCTTCCAAATTTTATGTGCTTTATCCATGTAGTAATTGCCTTTCTCGAAATGCAACATATTTTTGCTACAGCTGTTATACTGTGCTTTTTTGCTGCAATTACAGCATTTAGTTTTTTTGCAACATACGCATTATTTCTTACTTTCTTCAGCATCTCTTTTGCTGATTCCACCACTTTTTCATCCAATAATTTTGATCTTAATGCCATCTAAACCTCGCTATTTTACTTACTCCAGTATGGCTTTTTTTCCATTATTGTCTATTCGTTGCTTGTATAGCGGGAATTGGTATGAGCACCAGTGTCTGGGCACTGGAATGACAAGAAAGGAACTACTAAAACAAATAGGTGTCATTCCAGCGCGTGACGCTGGAATCCAGAAAGGAACAATGGATCCCAGTGTCTGAGCACTGGGATGAAACCTTTTTGCTTCAATATTTTGCACAGTAGCCATGCACCTTAACAGATACTTTTCTCTTGATTTAGCTAAGGTTTTTATGGGCTTTTTAAATTTTGCCCATAAAAACCCTGTTGTGATTAAAAATACACTAAATCTTGGTTTTCACATTTTTCATCTTCTGCTATAAGAGACAATAATTTTGCGCTCTCAGAGAAACTTTGTGCAACAACCTCTAAGACATAAGATTTTACTTCTGCAAATTCGCATTCAATCTTATCTATTTTTTCACTCAAATTTTTACCTACATCTTTGATTAACTTATCCATTTCATCTTCTAAAAGTATTCTTATTTCTTTGTTTTGTGAAGTGATAATATCATCTATTTTGCTTGTAATTTCAGGTTTTATAAGGCTTTCAATTTTTTCTTCACTGTATTTTTTTACTGCTTCTTCTACCTGAGTTTTTATTTCTGGCTTTAGCAGATCTGCAACTTCTGGTCCTACTTTTTTCACTGCTTTTTCAGCTGCATTTTTTGCTGCTTTTTCAGCATTTGCTTCTACTGACTTTATTGTCTTATCAATTGAAGTCGATATTTTTTTTCTATTTGATTAGCTTTTTCGGTAGCTATTTTATTAGCTTTCTCTTCAGCTAAAGTTAGCATTTTTCCTTCTATTTTTTTTACTTCATCTTGAGCTGCTTTTCTAGCTTCTAGTTTTAAATCGTTACCCATTTTAGATATTACTTGTTCTGCTGCTTTTTTTGCTGCTTTATCTATGCCCAACCAGCCTCCTAATGTATCACTCACACCATATGCTAAAGGTTCGGAACTTGGTTGATTGTTCCAGTTTCTATAATTAGATTTTGTCATATAATATACTCCTTAATTTAAAAATTATACTAATATTAATATACAAGTACTAATGTTATATTAATATTAGTATTACCTTTCAGAGCAGTAGTATAAATTTATAGTACCTTTTGAAAAAATTCATGACTTGACGACAAAGAGTATTATATTGGTATCATGACTGACTTGGAAAAGATGAGAGAAAAACTGCAGGACCAAATTAATTACCATAATATCTTATATTATCAAAAAAGTAAGCCAGAGATAAGTGACGCTGAATATGATGAACTGAAGAAAAAGTTAGCTGCAATAGAGCCAGAAGCTTATGCAACACAAGATAGTGTTGGTGCTCCGCCTGATGAGAGATTTTCTAAGGTGGAACACCAAGAACCTATGCTTTCTCTTGAGAATGCTTATGATGAGCAAGGTGTAGAGAAATTTTTATCTAAAATAAAGAGATTTTTAATTGAAGACGAAATAGAGATATTATGTGAGCCAAAAATTGATGGATTGTCATTTTCTGCAATTTATGAAGATGGGAAATTCGTTAAAGCTGCAACTCGAGGTGATGGTTTTATCGGGGAAGATGTTACTCACAATGTTGCAACAATAAAAGACTTTCCTAAGTTTTTACAAGATGTGCAAGGAAGACTAGAAGTAAGGGGTGAAATATATATCAGTAACAGCGACTTTTTAAAGTTAAATGAAAACAATGAATTCGCCAATCCTCGAAATGCAGCCGCTGGCTCTTTAAAGCAATTGAATGCAAACATTACAGCAAAAAGGCCTCTTAGATATTTTGCTTATTTCTTATTTGGTGGAATAGAGAAAAGTCAAAGTGAAGTACTAGAAAAGCTTGAAAGACTTGGTTTTTGCGTAAATGAGTATCGTTCCTTAACGAGTAGTTTGAATGGAATGCTGAAATTCTATAACGAGATCTATGATTGTCGTTATAACTTGGATTATGATATCGATGGGATAGTCTATAAAGTCAATGATTTGGTGCTACAAAGTCGTCTGGGAAGTACACACAAAGCGCCACGCTCAGCGCTTGCATATAAATTTTCTGCGGTTTATGCAAAGACAAAGTTAAATAAAATATTTATACAGGTGGGTAGAACGGGGATTTTAACTCCAGTTGCAGATTTAGTACCAGTCAATATCGGCGGAGTGCTAGTTAGCAGAGCAAGTCTACATAACCAAGATGAGATAAAACGTAAAGACATAAGAGAAGGAGATGTTGTAACAATCAAAAGGGCTGGGGATGTAATTCCTCAAATTGTCAAAGTAGATGAAGGTTCTCGTCATGCAAATATGCCTGAATTTGTTTTTCCTGACATATGTCCTGAATGTGGTAGTAAAGTGCAGATTGAAGGAGTGGCAGTAAGATGTCCTGGAGAGTTTACTTGCAAAGCTCAAATAATAGAGAAACTAAAACACTTTGTGTCAAAAGATGCATTTGACATTGTTGGACTTGGTGAAAAACAAATAAAGTTTTTTTATGATCTTAGCCTAATAAGACAAATTCCAGACATTTTTATTTTAGAGGAAAGATTAAAAGAGTTTTCCTTAAAAGAGCATCATGGTTGGGGCGAGAAGTCAATAGCTAATCTATTAAGTGCTATACAAAACAGAAGAGTAATCACTCTAGATAGGTTCATATTTTCTTTGGGTATCAGATTTATCGGCCAAGTTGCAGCAGAATTGCTCGCAAATTATTATGTATCTTATGATAACTGGTATAATTCGATGTCATCAAATGATGTTGAGTTGGTAGGTATAGATGGCATAGGAGAAAAAGTAGCTGAATCTTTAAAATCGTTTTTTTCTCAGGAACGTAACATTAAAATGTTAAATGACCTTACTGCATATCTGCAAATTCTTTCCGTGAGCTCCAACTCTAGCGATTCTTTTTTGAATAACAAAATTATAGTGTTTACTGGTAAGCTACGTGCTATGAGCAGAGGGGAGGCAAAAGTAAGAGCTAAAGTTTTAGGGGCAAAGATCAGTTCAAGCCTTTCTACTAAAACTGACTATTTAATTGCAGGAGAAGATCCAGGTTCAAAATATAAAAAAGCAATGGAATTGGGTGTGGAAGTTTTAGATGAAGAACAGTGGAACAAATTGTGCTAAACACAACTTAATCTGACGGGAATGAATTAACTGATAGAAGAATTGAAAACTAATATCAGACTCTTATTTAATACAATTGAACACTCCCTGCTCTTTATAAACATTTATGCAACAAAGCCAATGTGCTTATATTATATTTAACATTAATCCTTGCAATAAGATCGCATGCTCCATAGTGGTCAGAATAAACTCCACCACTGTATTTTGCTGCTATAACTTTTTTGCTACCTATCTCCAGCATTACATGCAGTTTTCTTATTTGCTCATAGCTGCGATACTTTCTATCTGTACCATTTGCCTTGCTATGACCTGGAATATTATTGTAGATCAGTACTATCTATGGCAATTTCAATACCTTCTGTATTATTTTTATCATGTCTTTGATCATTAATTTTGATGTCAAGTTTTTTAAGCCTTCTTGAGGCCTGGGAATAGCTAATAACTTGCAAATTTTTCCTTACTTGCTCAAGGTACCCTGCTATAAATCCCGCTGTTTGTCTCAGACCTATTCTAAATAAATAAGTTATTATGTGAATCAGAATCACGACCTTATCGCTATAAATATAGTTGCCACCAGCCATTTTTGGACCTTTTTCGTACCAATTTTCTATTGCCTCATTAATAAAATGAAAAATATTTCCTCTTTCTTGCAGAAATTTGTTATATTCATTGCAGTTACTGACCTTCATTTTAGTTGGCATATTTTTCTTTCGTAGGTTAAATGCCTGTTTTATAGTGAATTTCGTCAGTAACTGCCAGTTCTTTTTATCTGAGTGATGCAACAAAGCCCGCTGGAATCCAGCTATGCAAAAAATCTATTGTTTTAAGGCGAATTATCTTTCATGGTCTGTCTTTGTTTTTTCTACTTTCGTGACAGGAGTTACCAATGGATTATCAATTTGTAAGCTTTCACTTGCGCTTTGGTCTTGATTTGAAAGGAGCTTATTTTGTTGTTGCCCTTCATCATTTGATGTGCTTTTTTCTTTTATATCCTTTACGCCCATTTTATCCTTACCAAAAAGATTTTCTAAGAATTTCTTTAAAAAGCGCCACAAAAAGCCTTCTTTTTTTTGCAGTTGAGCTATATTTTTCTTTTCACTTAACTGAGATTTTTTATTATTAGATTTTTTTTCTGTAGCATTTCTATCCACTGAGACTGGTTTTAACGAAATTTCAGGCTTTTTGTCGCTCGGTTTATCTTTTATAGGATCTTTGCTTACTGAAGGTTGTAACTTAGTTACTGTATCTGTTTGAACAGAAATCTTTTCTTGTTGAAAGTTTCTATCTTCTGAAACAGATCTTCCGGAAGTATTTATTTCGCTAACTGAGTCACGAATTTTGTCTGTTTGAACAGAAATCTTTTCTTGTTTATTTTGATCAGAAATTTTGCCCTCTAATGTAGTTTGAGATTTTTTATTACTTTCAAACTCTGCAACTTTTTTACTTGTAAAAACGTCTTTTTCTTCGAATTTTTGTTTAAATCCAGCAATCTTTTTAAAATCTTCAGCTATTTTTTTGGCTGCACGATCCATTCGACCTTCAAGATTATGAATCAATTTTTTAATAATCTTCACTTCATCTTTACGCCCTTTTTGAGCTTTAAGCTCCCGGTGCAATTCAACAATAATTTTTACTTTATCTTCCAATGAAGAATTTTCTGGAAAAACATCTTTAAGTTCCCGATTCAATTCGACGATCTTTTCAAAATCTTTAGCTACTTTTTTAGCTGCACGGTTCATTCGATCTCTAAGACTACGATTTAATTTTGCAATAGTCTTGATTTTATCTTCCAGTGAAGAATTATCTGCTATAGAAACATCTTTTAACTTTTTCTCGAGACTTTGTTTAGTTACTTGCCTTTTGTAAGCTTTAAGTTCCTGGCGCAACTCATTGATACTCTTCACTTTATCTTCTAGTGACAAAGCGCCCGCAAAAGCATTTTGAAATTTCTTCTCAATATTTGATATATCTTGAAGTTGTACCATACCTACTATATAAAAGCTTATACTAAAATAAGTATACTGGATAATTATGTAAAAATGATTAACATATAAGGAGCAACTCTTTATGCGGACACTTATGATTATAGATTTTTAAATTTTTTCTTGTTATAAGGTAACTCTAATCGTTATTAAAAGGAGTAAATGTATCTAATACTAATAGCGAGATTGACTAGCCACAAGTTTCTCAGGATTGGCAAAATGCAAGAAAAAGTTATGAATATAGCAATTATACTGATGACGGCAGTTTAATTGTCACCTAGATATGTGCATGCTATGAAAATTAGAAGCGGGAGTGTTAAATAAACTGTGTCAAGCCGCATTTTTAGTTCAACTCAATTTTCAGTCTGTTGGGAAAGAAAATGTCAAGCTGAGACATAGTTAATGCCCAATTAGGCAAAGCTGTAGTCCACTTTTGCTCTACCTTTTTTATAGCACAATATACCTGTTTGTACAAGGCATTTGTATTAGTAAATGAGCCCTTAGTTTTAGTAAATTTCCTAATTTGTCTATGCAATCCCTCAATTGGATTGGTGGTGTAAATCAGCTTCCTAACTGGTCCAGAATACTTAAAATAACCAGACAAATTTTCCCAATTGTTTTGCCATGATTTTGTAACCAAGGGATATTTTTCACTCCATTTTTCTTCCAGCTCAAGCAAATAATTCTCAGCAATCTCTTTACTTGAAGCACGATATATTTTTTTCAAATCATTTATGAAAACTTTTACATCTTTGCTAGATACATACTTCAGTGAATTCCTTATCTGATGCACTATGCATAGCTGTACTTCTGCTTTAGGAAATACACTATTTATAGCGGTAGGAAAGCTTTTTAGCCCATCAATACAGGCAATTAGAATATCTTCTACTCCTCTTTCTTTGAGGTCATTTAGTACTCCCAACCAGAAGTTAGCTCCTTCACTTTCAGCCAAATAAAAACCTAATACTTCTTTTCTGCCATTTTGATTTATGCCCAATATATTATACATACATTTACTTATGCAATGTCCGTCCTCCTTGACCTTAAAAAACATGCCATCCATAAATACTATTGGATACACTGATTGCAGTGGGCGGCTGCGCCATTCATTGATTACTGGTAGCAGTTTATCGGTAATACTAGATATCTCTGCTGCTGATATTTTGTGGTCATATATTTCCTCAACATGTGAAGCTATATCTCTGTATCCCATGCCACTGGCATATGTGCTTAAGACCTTTGCTTCAAGTTCTGGATGTAGGCTTGTTTGCCTTTTTTTGACTATTTGTGGTTCAAAGCTTCCCTCCCTATCTCTTGGTGTTATACCAATTCCCGCTATACAAGCAACGAATAGACAATAATGGAAAAAAAGCCATACTGGAGTAAGTAAAATAGCGAGGTTTAGATGGCATTAAGATCAAAATTATTGGATGAAAAAGTGGTGGAATCAGCAAAAGAGATGTTGAAGAAAGTAAGAAATAATGCGTATGTTGCAAAAAAACTAAATGCTGTAATTGCAGCAAAAAAGCACAGTATAACAGCTGTAGCAAAAATATGTTGCATTTCGAGAAAGGCAATTACTACATGGATAAAGCACATAAAATTTGGAAGAGAAGAAAAATTATTTTCTCCACCTCAACGCCGTAGAAAAACTATATTGAACCAAAGTCAACTTGAACAAATTGAGGTGTGGATAGAGGAAAACCCCAATATTACTATTAGAGAAATGAGAATAAGAATCCAAGAAAGATTTGGTTTGAATATCAGCAAATCCACAATACATCGTAATATGCAAAGAATGAAATTCTCATATATCACACCAAGACCAGTTCATAGTGGACAGGATAAAAATAAGCAAGAGGAGTTTAAAAAAAAACCTCAATGAAACTATTGTCATGCATTCTGAAAAAGAGCTATTTTTCTTCGATGAATCACGGTTTGGTACACATTCAAAAGTTGGACATGGGTGGTTTAAAAAAGGCAGTAGGACACAGGTTAAGGTAAAATTAGGTAGGGAAAATTTTTATCTCTATAGTGCAGTTAATCCCAGAAATGGAGAGAATTTTAGCTTATTTGCACCAAACGTCAACACTGCTTGTATAAATATATTCCTTGAACAGATGTCGCAATATTTAGGAATACGAAAGGCTTTTCTCGTGATGGATTGCGCTAGTTGGCATAAGTCAAAAAGTTTAAAGATACCTAAAAATATCGAAATTATATACCTACCACCATACTCACCTGACCTCAATCCTGTTGAGAGGTTTTGGTTATATATAAAACAGAACATTTTGCGCAATAAAATCTACGATACAATTGTTCTGCTTGAGAGCGCTTTGTGTAAATTTATTACCTCTATTTCCCCTTCCACGGTTAAACAACTCTGCAATGCTTCTTATTTGGTTCATTAATAATGAGAGTTGGTATAAGCAACTCCACAACATAATTTAATCTTTCTATTCTTTTAGTTATAAGATATTCTTGAACATAGTTAAGTAAGAGATCAAACGGAGTTTTATCTTTTTTATTTTTAACATCAAGCCCTGCACCTTTACTAAGAAGTGACTCAACAAAACCTTGGTATTTCGGTTCATCTAAACACAACCATTTTAATGTATGATGTAAAGCTGTATTTCCTTCTTTATCTGTATAGTTGATATCTAATCTATCTAAGTACTTATTAAAAAAATAATCCAAAAACTTTTCAGATTGGTATTCATAAGCATAGCTTAAGATGTCATTTGGTGATATTTCTATCCTTCCTTCAAAGAGCTCGAAAATTTCTATATGATCGTACGCAATAGCAATTTGCACTAGAGATGTAATGTCATCAGCAGCAATTGTAACTTCCCTTATTATAGAAGAGCACTCTTCAAATTCACCTGACTTGATCTTTTCCAACAAGTTCAGAATAGTGTATATATATTCACATTCGGGTTCTACTTTTGTAAACTCTTTGAATCCTTCGGTTAATTCTTCAGTCTCTTTAGCTTTGCCTATCTCGCTTTTTTGTTCAATGCTCTTGTGTAGTTTTTCTGCTTGCTCTTCGTTTAATTCTTGATATTTCTGAGAAAATATATCATATATTTTGTCAAAACTTTTTATTTGATTCGTTCGTGCATCGGATTTAAGTGTATCTTTTTTTACCTTATGCATTTCTTTTCTTAATTTATCTACTTCTTCATAAAACTTTCTCATTTTTTTCCCATGACGACTCTCTCTTACAAGTTTGTTGACTAAAATCCTCTCCCCTATCGTACCGAGCTTTGTTTATTTGGTCAGATAAAATTTCGTATGCTACTGATATTTCCTTGAATTTTGTTAATTTCTCTTCAAGTTGATCTTGTTGATCTTCTTCCGACTGTAATAGTAGCTTTCCGTCCTTCTTTTTTGCTTTTAGCTCATCTAACTCTCTCCCTTCGTCAATCAATTTATCTGGATGAAATTCAAGTGCCAATTTTCGATATGCTTTTTTTATCTCATCTGAAGTAGCATCTCTTTTTACTCCTAATATTTCATAATAATCAGGCATTTGTTTCTCCACTATTTTGATACATTTTTTATAACATTAGCAATACTACGTCTTTATGAAAGAACTGGTGCTATATAAACATTTTAGCAAATATTGTAATAATTGTCAATTTATTAATAAATTGAGTGAAAATTTGTAGAAAAATAGGTTGTGAAAATGAAGGTTTAGAATTATTCCAACAACAGACTAATTTGTATATGAATGTGACTCAACTTTACAGCATAATCAGTTAGCATAACTTACACAAAGCTACAGAAAGAGTTGTGTTATATTTGTGGTAATTGAGAAGCTAAAACCGCACGACGTCTGCCATTAATAACTATTTCACTTATTGCAACTGCTGCAAAAACAAAACAATAATATACTTTTGTTAGTACAGCAATAGGTGAAAGAGAGGCAATGCTGCTTGCTAGCAATATTTGAGAACCATAAGGTAAGACACTTTTTGTGATCGCAGTAAATATCTCTAATAAATATGCACTACGGTGTGGTGCAATGTTATATCTTTGTGCAAGTCTTTTTGCAATATTACTAGTTAATAAAATAGCAACAATATTGCTGGAAACCAAAATAGTAAACATAGATGATATTCCTGCAATCATAAGTTCAGCTTGACTTCTTGTGAGATTCACCTCATCCGTGAATTTATCTATCTTTTTCTGACTGTATTCGTACATTAAGTGGCTTAATCCACTACTGAAAAGAATAAATATCATTACTTCATTCATCTTATTAAAACCCCTACATATGTCATGAGAATAATCAATAATAGAATAATCAAAAAAAGCTATTCCTAATATTCCAGCAACAACCATATTAACAGCTAATGTTACCAGTGTGTTTATTTCAAATAAACCCATAATTATTAAAGATATATAAGGGATAATTTTGACTATGGATAAATAATTCAGACTTGAGAGAGAAACAACTTCTGTGCTATTTGAAATCATTACTAGATAAGTAAGTATTATAAGACCTGTAACAGATCCTGTCTTTAGGGTTAGTTTTAGTTTATCCTTTACTGAAGCTCCTTGTGAAGAAGTAGCAGCAATAGTAGTGTCAGATATCATTGAAAGGTTGCTGCCAAACATAGACCCACCTATCACAGCTCCAACGCCCACTGCACAATCAAAAGCTCCATTTTGTGCTAGATTCACAGCTATTGGTGTTATAAGTGCAATAACTCCGATTGATGTGCCTATTGCACTTGCAATAAACGCAGAAATTAAAAACATTCCAGGAAGTAATAATTGTGCTGGAAGAAAGCAAATAGTTAAGCTAGCAATCACATTTATACTACCAAGCGATTGAGTAACAGTAGAAAATGCACCAGCAAGGAGAAAAATCAAACACACGGTAAGAGTAGTTTTATTACCCATACCTTTTATAAGAGTATCAACGCTATGCTGAATTTTGTTTTTATTGAATAGGACAGCAAAAAATAATGCTGGTAATAAGCAAACTAACGGTGAAATTTGATGAAGAGGATTGTCAAACCCAAAAAAAGAAAAATAAATACCACTACCAAGATATAAGGCTAAAAAAATAATGAGAGGAAGAAATGCAAACACTTGTCGTAATTAAATAAATTGAAAATATACTAGAATAAGCTATTTTAAGCAACTACTAATACAGTGTTTTTCTAATAATTTTGAACATCTTAAGCCATCTACTTTTGAATAAATTCCATTTGCATTTCTTGTATACTATCCTCTATTTGCTTTATTTGTTCTATCAGCCTTTCCTCTAAGTCAAAATTACCGCCCAGCCTTGCTTTAATTTTTTCTTCTTGTAATACATTTAATTCTTTCCGTAATACTATGTTATTCCAGACATTTTCTGCCGATCTCTTCTCGTTTAATTGACTACTCAGTACATTGGTTTTTTCAAGTATAAACTTTATAATACTAGACTCCTGTAACAGAATTTCTTTATTAAAGTTGCTCTCGCTAGTTACCATATTAATTATGCACTGTTGTAATTTTTTCATCTCCATATGAGTAAACTCAAAATGGGAAAATTGCTCGAAAAATATAGGATGATTTAAAAATTCAGAAAACTCTATTACTATGCGCAGAATTATAGCTTGATTTTGCTCTGCTTCAATTAATTTTGGAGATTTGTTGTAGAGATACTCCTCTTTTGTTTCTCTAGGTCTATTTTTAAAAATTTGCTTTTTAAAGCTACTTCTCAGTTCATTAGCTTTATTGTAAAAATAATCTCTATAATACCTTCTAATACTGCTATTACTGATAGCATTTACATATTCCATGAACTTGTATTCAAGAATTGAATATTTTTCCGGGGCAAATTTTTCATAATTTTGCAAATTGCTATCGATTATGTGATGCCATAAATATTCAGAGTGCAGTTCTGTTGAGCGATTAAAAGCAGATAGTACATCTTCCGTCTTATATTCTAGCTCATTGCATATATCGTATGGGTCCTTGTTGCTTGGCAAAGTCACGAACTCCAATGTGTATCCAGGCTCCAGTATCGGCAGAACAAGTTCTGCAATTCGAATAGCAGCATGACGTCCAGCACTATCGCCATCCATACAGATAGAAATTTCTTTAGCAAATTTCCAAAGATTTTTTATCTGCTCTGCAGAAATTGCGGTACCAAGCGGAGCAACTGTATTGCTAATTCCCGCTTGATGTAGTGCTATTACATCCATATATCCTTCAACAACAAATAGATGCTGTTTTTTGCGTATTTCACTCAAAGCAAAGTTTAATCCATATAAATTTTCTCTTTTCTTAAAGAGCTGACTCTCTGGGCTATTTAAATATTTTGGTTGTTGATCAGGACTAAGCGCACGTCCACCAAAGCCAATAACTTTTCCTGCAATGTTGTATATAGGAAATATCAGCCGGTCATAAAAATAATCATGAAAATTTTTGTTTACTAATCCAATATCAATTAAAATTTTGTCTTCAATACCTGAAGAGTTTAAATACTCTTTCAAACCAGAGCTTGGTGCATAACCTATTCTAAATTTATCTATGATTTTGAGTGAAATCTTGCGCTGCTTTAAATAATCTGCAACGCCCTGATTTTTTTGTGCAAACCGATTTGCAGCTAAATTCAATGCTAAAAACAGTTTGTTGTTCTCTTTAGCAACGCTGAGGTTTTTGGGTAACTCAACACCTGCAACAGATGCCAATTTTTCCAACGCTTCCTTAAAACTTAAGCCCTCAGTTTGTGAAATAAATTCAAACGCATCACCATGAGCTGAGCAGCCGAAACAGTAATATAAGCCCTTAATATTGCTGACCGAAAAAGATGGAGTTTTTTCGTTATGAAATGGGCAGAGTCCAACAAAACTATCTCCTCTTTTTATTAGCCTGACTTTTTTTCCTACTATGTCGGACAACAATAATTTTGACTTTATAATATCTATATGATCCATTTTACCGAATTAGTAGTGGTAGGATAAAAATTATATAGAATTTATGCATATCTGACTCGAAATTTATTCAGAAAGATCAGGAGAGCTTGACAAAAAGCTCAAAATAAATTACCCATATAAATATCCTTGAGTTACGATTTCTCATATGTCAGATGTAATATCGATTGCCTCGGACCATGCCGGTTATGAATTAAAATCAGAAATAAAGCCTTACTTGGAAACTTTAGGTTATACAGTGACAGACCGTGGCTGCACTGCCGAGCAAAAGAGTGTAGACTACCCTGACTATGCTGTTGAAGTTGTAGAAGATATAACAAATAAAAAAGCAAATTATGGGATATTAATCTGCGGTACAGGTTTGGGCATGAGTACTGTGGCAAATCGTTTTGAAGGAATCTACGCTGCTTTATGTAATAGTGTTGAGATCGCAAAATTAGCTCGCGAGCATGGCAACGCGAATATACTTTGTCTTGGTGCAGGGTTTACTGCGAGTGGATTAGCAAAAGACATAGTCAAACAATTCCTCGAAACAGAATTTTCAAAAGAAAGTAGACATAAAGAACGCCTTGATAAACTTAGCAATATTAGCAAGAAAAAAACCACAAAAACTTATAACGAAGATGAAATATCAAAATTCGCTAAAATAGCAGGTGAATGGTGGAATGAGAATGGCAAATTCAAGCCATTGCACATGATGAATCCTGTGAGAGTATCATACATTGTTGAGAAAATAAAAGAATTAAAAAAATGCGATTTAAAAGAACTATCATTGCTCGATGTTGGGTGTGGTGGTGGCATTTTGTCAGAGTCAATGGCGCGTATTGGTATTAGCGTTGCGGGAATAGATGTATGTGAGGAAAACATAAAAGTGGCACAGTCGCATGCGAAGAAAGTAGGGTTAAATATAGAATACACACACACTAGCATTGAAGAGCTAAGCAATGACAAGAAGTATGACGTGGTTTTGTTGATGGAGGTGGTTGAACATGTCGATAATTTAGAGTTTTTCATGAAAAAAGCAATAGAGCTGTTGAAGCCAGAAGGGCTAATTTTTATATCGACAATAAATAGAACTATTAAATCCTTCTGTCTTGCAATAGTCGGCGCAGAGTACATATTAAACTGGCTGCCAAAAGGCACACATAATTGGAATAAATTTCTCAAGCCATCAGAAATTGCAAATCATCTAAGAGAGAACAATGTAACACTGCAAAACATGGCTGGTATGGAATATAATGTAATAAAGCGTGAATGGAACTTGACCAAAGGTGTGGATGTTAATTATATACTTTGTGGAAACATTGTAATTTGAAATCTCATTCAAGTACTAGAAGGTAATGCAAATATTCTAGGTAGTTTTGCTTTACTTAGCAACTAACTTACCATATGTATGTCCATAGAATATCGCTATATCAGAATATGCTACAACTACTAACCTTACTTGCTGTTATCACTTCAGTCATATTTTTTGGTCATCTAGTTCCAATGGAAGTGAAAACCTTCTTGTATTCAATAAGCCTTAGTATAAAAGAGATCTTACTATTTATAATGCCTTTTATTGTTTTTGCATTAATCTTTAGTAGTGTTAACAATCTTAAGCAGTCGGCTATAAAGTTTATATTGTTACTTATTATAACGATTTTCTTGTCGAATCTAGCTTCAAGTTTAATAGCTTATTCTGTTGGGCATTTCATCACACAAAACACTTATTCAATACAAGATATAACGTATGAAGAAACAATTGTCCCTTTGTGGTCATTTGAATTACCACCACTGCTTTCTAACTTTCATGCCCTTGCTTATGGATTTACATCCAGCTTAATGGCATCTGTTTTGCTGCCAAAAAAAAGCAAAGAACTTTCGCACAAAATGTCAGATTTCATTTTGTTTGTTTTGAAAACGTTTTTGACGCCAGTTATTCCAGTATTTATACTTGGGTTCGCTTTAAAAATGCAACATGATCAGGTTCTATCTACAATATTTAGAGATTACTCAATAATTTTTATTATTATCATGTCTGTAACTTACCTTTATATCTTCCTCTTGTATGGAGCAGCTAATTCATTCAAGATCACAAGCTGGATAACCAGTATAAGCAATATGGTGCCAGCATTTATTGCTGCAATGAGCACGATGTCTAGTAATGTAGCCATGCCGCTTAGCCTTGAAGGAAGCAAAAAAAATGTAAAGCAACCTGATATAGCATCGTCTGTTGTGCCAATAACTGCTAGCTTTCATTTAGTAGGTGATTGCTTTTTTATTATAATACTATCAATGATAATGACTTTTGGTGGTGCATTGTCTGCAACAGACTATGTGACTTTCCTTCTCTACTTTCTGTTATTTAAATTTGCTATTGTTGCAGTTCCAGCGGGAGGGATTATGGTAATGTTACCTGTTCTTGAGAAGTATCTTAAATTCTCTCCAGAGATGCTTTCATTAATTACAGCATTGTATATAGTGTTTGACCCAATAATAACTTCAGCAAATGTTATGGGTAACGGTGCCTTTACTATAATGTTTACAAAGCTCTATGATAAGCTTAAGTGATGTCCATTCTAGCAATGAATACTGTAGGTGCTGGTAGTTCAATAACAATAGTTGATCACGATGGTAATTGTTTTGTGGAACGCAATTCTGCAAACAATAGTCATGCAGAATCATTTTTTCAAATACTGAACACTTTGTTTGATAAGCATAATTACAGCTACGATAAAATAGACCATTTAGCAGTGGTAGTTGGACCGGGAAGTTTTACTGGAATCAGAGTTGGTATATCAGCTGCACAAGGTATAAATCTTGCTACAAATAAGCCGTTATACGGAGTTAGTGCGCTGGAAGTTCAAGCATATGCAATATCGCTATTTTGTGCAAACAGCAAAAAAAATATTAAAGCTATAATCGAAGATGATCAAAGGTTTTATACGCAGTTATTTGATTTCAATTTGTTACCGCTATCAAATCCTGCTGTAGTAAGTGAACTCCAGCCTGAAATGGACTGCGTTACATATATGGATTGCAGTTTACCAAAGTTGGATTCTAGCCATACAGGACTATTAGTCCGTTATAGACTGAAAAATAAACAAAAATTAAATGGAGTTGAAGCTCTATACTTAAATGAGCCTCAGTATATGAAATTGTTGCCTATTGCGTAAATACTATCAATTTGGCCAAATTTGTACATCTGACTTACTATTTCCTCTGCTACTTCTTTTATACTCATATTTGAATTTTCTACCTCTATAGCATTTTGTGGTACAAATAAATCTTTCGCCCTAAATTTAATACTATTTATATTAGTAACCTTCCTATTTTTTCTTTGCTTTTTTGATATAGTACGCTCTTGTAATACCAATGGATTACACCTAAGTACTATAGGGAGGATTTTTGTGCTCATTTTTTTACTAAGCTCTATTATTGAATTATATATTCTTATGTTGTAATCATTATTTTTCATTAATTCATCAACAAATATATAATTTTTTGAGTCAATAGGATAGGCTTCTATTGCCTGAAGCATAACGTTTGCAGTGTTATATATTCTATCTCGAGCTTCTTTGGAAGCTTGATTATATTCAAGTCCACTTACAATTACTGCATTTATCATACTAGATAATACTATTGCTGTAGAAAGTTTACCACTTCCTGGAAGACCAGTGATATATATGAAAAATTTTGTTAGCTGTTTTTTTATGTCAATGTTTACCATATTATTTTTAATATTAAAACCTACATTTATAATAACATAAAAATAAGGCTTTAAAACATATGAAATATTACATAAAAAGTCGTTTTTATAGTTAAAATATTATGTAATCTAGAAATGTAAACTCTAATCACCTAAGGCAAGTAAAAGTGCTTAGTATTTTAACGTAGGTTCACCTTTTAGTTTGTAATAAACTTTTTTTCACATATAAATCATTAGAAAATTTTAGTCAAGAGCTATGTTATTAACAAATAGTGAGTTGAAAAGAGACCTAGTTAACGCCTATCAGATTTTATCTTATCTTAAATTAGATGATCATACTTATACTCATCTCTCTGTACGTTCTGAAGATAAAAAGTCATTTTATGTTTATCCGTTTGGTATACGTTTTGATGAAGTAGATGAAAGTTCACTAATGAAAGTATCGTTTGATGGGAATATAATTGAAGGCAAAGAATATCAATATAATAAAACTGGTTATATAATCCATGGCTTTATTTATCAGGCAAGAAAAGACATTCAAGCAATTTTTCATTTGCATACACCTTCCATTGTAGCGGTTTCTTCTCTAAAAGATGGACTACTTCCAATAAGTCAGTGGGCACTGCACTTTTATAATAAGGTATCTTACCATGATTATAATTCCCTTGCACTTGATGATGCAGAAGGAAAGAAATTAATAGCTGATCTGAAAGAAAATTTTGTCATGCTAATGCGCAATCATGGATCTATAACATGTGGTCAGACTATACAAGAAGCAATGTTTTATACGTATCACTTAGAACAAGCTTGTAAAACTCAATGCTTGACGCTAGCAATGAATAGGAAGTTGTCAATTCCAAGTGAAGAAATTTGCTCAAAAGCTGTAAAGGATCTTCTGTCTTTCGAAAGCAATCTTGGCGAGAGAGATTGGCACGCATGGGTTAGGTTGATTAAAGGTAAGTTATAAAAGTTTCTGACTCTTCGATAGATATTAGATTTCTTGCATAACCAGCCAGTCTGAAATCCAATAATGGTTTCACACGCTGTAATTCATGCAAGAAGTCTAATGTCTCCATCTCTACTTAAGTTAACACCCTTAACTAAGCAGATACAAGTAAATAACTAGTAAGTTTTTTCAATCCTGCTCCACAGCAAATTTTAACGCTATGTGAGTAGTTATAATGCTGTTAACAATTAAAATGACAAAAATTAAGATGGTGATTAGTAGTGTATAAATATTCAAGGATAAATTTTCAAATTGAGTTAGCAATTTAAAATATATAAAAGTTGGCATTATTATTGGCAAAACAAGAATTTGTGATACTCCTGATGCTAAGTTATTTCGACCAATCATTAATGCATTTCCAGTAGCTGAAATATTAATGATTATCAGCGTATTAAATAATAAAGACACTCCAACCGCTATTGAATGTTCAATATTATTGCCTAGAATTGCAAAGCTGAACATGAAAGAAATCACTGAAATCGGTAACCCAAATAACAACCAGTGAGCGAAGATTTTATAAGCAACTATCAGCCTAGAAGAGAGTGGCTGTACAAAGATTTGCTCTAATATTCCATCATGATAATCAGATGTAAATAAATTATTTGTAGAGATCTGCAAAACAAATGTAGCACATATCCATGTTAATGTTAATATGACTTCTTGTTTACTGTTGTTTTCAAGTGTATATGAAGATAAACTTAACATTATAATAAAAATACATACCATATAAGTAAGATTATTATTATTTATTACTAATTTTTTTACCGAACTAATCATACCAGGATTTTAAATGTTTATTATAAATTATAGTGTTTACTTTGAGGGTAGTATAATTTTTTGTGTTTACAAGTTATATAAGTTTTAATATATTTTATTGATAATGCTATGGAAAAATTAATAAAAATAAAGTTACCAGAAGATTACGTTCCTTCAGAAAATGAAGAATATATGAACGTAAAACAACTGGAATACTTTAGCTTAAAGTTACAATCAATACTCTCTGAACTGGAGAAACAAGATCTAGAAGATAGTAGTATTTATTCTGATAGAGATAGTGAAAATGGAGAATTAATTAAGCGCCGAAAAGATAGAAAAGAAAAAATTAAGGAGGCGTTGGAAAAAATAAAATTAGGCATTTATGGTTACTGCGATGGAACGGGAGAAGAAATAGGAGTCGAAAGACTTAAAGCTAATCCGCTTGCTATGTATTGTATTGAAGAACAAGAGAGAATAGAAAAAGAAAAGAACGTTTATAACATTAATGATTAGAACTTGTCCGGGAATTCAAGCATATTTCTCTCCTTAACATAACTCTACTCATAGCCAGATATATGAAATTTTCAGTGAGTAAATCTTATTCTTTCGATAGTCTTCTATTCCTAAAGCAAAAGTCCTTTCTACAACCCACCTTCTTGGCTGTACTTTAAACCCCTCATTGGTAGTAGCTAAGGCGGTGTATCTTTGTTGACTTAGAACCTACATGAAGGCCTTTTGACAATCTCAATATCCATACCATATTCTTCCTTTATATGATTTTTAAATTTTCTCCTTGGTATCCCATCACATTTTTTTAACTATAGTATATTTTTTTCTTACTTTCCTGTATGATACTCTGAAGTAGCTTTCTATTCTTGTCCATTCCCTTTGACTTAGGTCTGCTGGATGCTTTTTTCTCATCTTTACCCAGTACTAAAACTTTAGATATTATAGCCTTTTACTAATCCCTGGACAAGCTCTAGCTTCGGTAAACTCAGTAGAAGGTTCTTTTGCAAAAAATGCAGCATGTACAGCATTTTTAATAAAAAAACATGCAGCAAGTGCAAATATTGCTGTCGGTACATAGCGCAAAGGAGAAGCTATACTAAAAAAAGTAGCAGAAGCGACGATTAAGCAACAACAAGTCAGTATCGTTTGATCACGTAGATAACGTCTATCAACTCCACCGTATTCAGCCATCAACCCTTTAACTTTATCATTGCTACCGTATGGCAGAGTAAGCGTTTTAATCAAATTCATTACACCATTATTAGTGAAATATGGAGCACACTCTATAACTCTGGAGCCATTAACCTTCTGATTAGGATCTGCACCACACTTTAAAAGCAACTCTACATTTTTTTCCCGTTTATCGTTTTTATAACAGATTGCTTTATATAATGGATTTTTACCATCTCTATCTAGCATATTAGGATTACAACCATATTTCAAGAGTACTTCCACAGTACTATCATCATTACAAAAAAGCGCTGGAGATAATGGATTTCTACCATTTCTATCTAACATATTAGGATCAGCACCATATTGTAACAATAACTCTACAATTCTGCTATCATCGATAACCGTATAATAGTATAACGAAGCTTGATTATGTAATAGCTTTATATTAGGATCAGCACCATTTTCTAAAAGAAGTTCCAAAATACTATAATTTCTTGAATCTTTAGCTTGCATTAAAGCAATAGATAATGGAAAGTAAATACAAATAAGTTCTTCATTGATGTAATCACCAAATCTTCCGTCTTTACTGCTTTTGAATTTGGAAAAAAGCTTTTCAAGACACTTTATATCCTGATTATATAGAGCTATATATAAGTAAAACCTCAAATCTTCAGGCGAATTAATTCCATTTAAATTTCCGTCAGTTAGATTTGTTACCCCTTCTATATTTTCCTTAGTGAGAAATTCATATGCAGTACCTAACTGCTTAAATTTTTCTTCATTTTGTTTCTTCACAACACCACTTTCACCTGAATGTTTATCAGGATGATATTCCAAAGCTAATGTTCTATAAGCTAATTTAATTTCTTGTTCACTGGGCGCATCGCTTGATTGAAAACCTAATATTTTTAAAGCTTCGTCTCTTCTCATAACATTTCTTTAGGAAATCAAAGTATATAGTTTATTATATAATATCTATGATATAAAATCAAGTAATTCCCGATAATCTAGAAAAGCAAATTTTTCCATTAGCTGGTTTTTAGAAAAATTTAACTCCCTCTTATAAAACTTATTTTCAACATTAGATTACATTAATCATGAACCTGTTACGTGTAATGCTCCTCCACATAATCACTAATAATTTCCTTAAATTCTTCAAAAATATTATCACCTTGTAAAGTTTTGAAATATTTGCCGTCTTTGTAGACTGCTGAAACAGGTTTTTCTCCATACCCAGGCAGGCTGATCCCAAGATTTGCATGTTTGCTCTCTCCAGGACCATTTACTATGCATCCCATAACAGAAATGCTCATATGCTCTACACCTGGATTCTTTTTCTTCCATATCGGCATATGAGTTTTTATGTAGCCATTTACTTCCTCAGTTAATATACGAAAACGATCGCTACTTGTGCGTCCACAACCAGGACATGAACTCACCTGAGGGTTAAAATGACGTAAACCTATAGACTGTAGTATTTCCTGACATACTACCACCTCATTAGTGCGTGATTCACCAGGGCGCTGAGTTAAAGAAGCCCGGATAGTGTCTCCAATACCATTTTGCAATAAATAAGTAAGCCCTGCTGTGGTATTTACTACGCCTTTGTTACCCATACCAGCTTCGGTTAAACCCAAATGCAGCGCATAATTGGAAGATTTTGCAAGTGCCGTATAAACTAAAATTAAATCTTGCACTTTACTGACTTTACATGAAATGATTATTTTCTCTGCATTAAGACCAATCTTTTCAGCTTTTTTTGCACTACCAAGAGCAGACATTACAAGCGCCTTACGTAATATAACATCAGAAGTTTTTGGATTACTAGACAAGGAGTTTTCATCCATTAATTTTTGTGAAAGGTACTTATCAAGACTACCCCAATTTACTCCAATTCTGACAGGAAGATCATGCGTTATTGCATACTCTATAATTTTTTCAAATTTCTCATCACGTTTATCACCAAAGCCTACATTACCTGGATTTATCCTAATTTTACCCAGAATTTTAATGTTGTCTGGATAATCCTGAATCAGCCTGTAGAGTTCATATTGTCCACAGCCTACTAATATCTTACCATCAAAGCCTTCTTTATTTATTTCCTCTACTATATAAGGTATTGCTTTTGCTACTTCCTCTGAGTTCAAAGCAATTCGCACCAATTCTGAACCTGCATGCGCTAGTTCTATTACTTCTTTTGCATATTTCTGAGCACTGCTTTTTATGTTGTCAGAATCTATATGTGCACCAAGTGCCATGGATTGAACAACTATAGGATTATTTCCACCTATCTTCACTTGTCCAACTTTTACAGTATGAGTTTTATGCCTGGAAACCGGCGATGACTCATATGCATCATCACTCAATGTCAGGTCTCTATCTAGCATATTATTAATCGTGACACTATTTTACTGTGTCAACTACACTGCCAAATGAATTTGAACCATTTAAACTATGCTGTGGTGTTCTATTTAGATCAGTAATAGAATCATGAGAGCACGTTCTTCTTGATGGACTTTCTTTTATAGTAACATTTATAGGGGAAACTTTTTTTTCTCGTGTTGAAGTAACTTTTTTCCCTTTTTGTTGTTCACTTTTATGCTGCTTACTTTCATACTGAGAAACTGGCTCTTGATCTATAAATACAGCACCCTTTAAACGTACAAGATTAATACCATGCTGATTGATCATAGCATCCTCCCCATCTTCAACTATGCAAGCTCCCACGTTGTTTGGCTCGTTATCAAGGCTAGCAATTTTTTTTTCTTTTAATTTTTTGATTAGATCTTCTTTATTTATAGCTAGATCTTGTAACTTTTTTTTCTTGAGAATCCCCCTACGCTTTTCATATAATTTATACGACTCAGCAAAATCCTCATCTGCATTAAAGTTTGCACCACCAGGATTACCAGGAGGTATGTACCTTTTACTAAGCCTCACTTTAGACTTAGCTTCAACATCATGTACAGTAAAGAAACTAGAAACCAAAAATATTAATATAAATAAAACTTTAGAAAAGATCTTAAGCATACTATAGTGAATATTGTGCTTTAAAAGATACCAATTAACAAACTTCAAGTAAATCAGAATCTCTACTAACTTTATAATACAAACATCTTTCTAAAAAATTTACTACCAAAACCTGCACAATCTAAAGAAAGTTTAAGGTGTTACAAATTTTACGTAACACCTTTTCAAGAAGAGCATTACGCTCTTACTTGTTGTAAATTATTATTCAGTTTTTCGGTATCACCTACATTACTAAACTTCCCATTTGGTTTATCTTGACACAAGTCGTTTTTCTTCTCTTTATCAAGCTTAACTCCCTGATAGATACAGAATGCAACAAAACTAGCTATCGCTGTTACAGCAACAGCAGTAGCTATGGTGCAAATTATTATTGCTTGTTCTTGTCCCCCTACCATGTCTGCAAATGTCTCTACCTTTTCTTCCAGGCCTGTGAATTTTTCTTGTAGACTATCGAATTTATCTGATAGTTCTGTAAAACTTCCTGACAAGTTATCGAATTTATCCGACAGATCTGCCGGCAAACCTTCAAACTTACTTGACAAACCATCGAATTTTTTCGACAGCTCTGTAAAGCTTTCTGATAAACCATTAAATCCATTTGATAGCTCTCCTGATAAACTGTCAAACTTACCTGACAAACCATCAAATCCATTTGATAGCTCTGTAAAACTTCCTGACAACTCTATTACTTGTCCTGGTGAACCTTCAAAGTTTTCTAATAGCTTATTTATTTCTGTTACTTTCCCTTGTAGCTTTGCAATTTCTAACTTATCAAGACCTTGCAAGTTATACTTAATGTTCTCAAACCATCCCATTTTTTAACCCCCTAGCTAATTAATATATTATAATTTTACATTCCCAATGTTTAAATTATTATTAAATTAACTATCATTATCTATTGATCTTAAAATAACTTTCCTTGGTTTAAGTTAGCGGTTATTCCACCAATATCTCTCTCTTTCCTGAGTAACTTGGAGCACTGACAATACCTTCTTTCTCCATTCTTTCAACAATATTTGCAGCTCTGTTATAGCCTATTCTAAGTTGCCTTTGAATGTAACTAGTTGAAACCTTTTGATCTCTCTGAATAATGGCCACTGCTTGATTGTAGAGGTCATTTTCTTCATCTTCTGTTTCACCTTCTGATTCCGCAAAAGAATTTTCATCTTCTTGAGTGATTTCCTCCATGTAGTTTGGCTCACCTTGAGTTTTTAGATGATCAACTATATTTTGCACCTCGTCATCACTTACAAATGGACCGTGAACTCGAATAATCTTGCCACCAGAAGCCATATAAAGCATGTCACCCATACCAAGCAATTGTTCAGCCCCTTGTTCACCAAGTATTGTACGGCTGTCTATCTTAGAAGTAACGGCAAAACTGATTCTCGTTGGAAAGTTTGCTTTGATCACTCCTGTTATCACATCTACAGATGGGCGTTGTGTTGCCATTATGATGTGTATCCCTGCAGCACGAGCCATCTGAGCTAAACGTTGAATAGAGCATTCTATATCTTTGCCAGCAACAAGCATCAAATCTGCCATTTCATCCACAATCACTACAATATACGGAAATGTCTCCATTTTAATCGGTATTTTTTCAAACAAAGGTTTACCCGTTGTTGAGTTAAACCCAATCTGTACAACGCGCTCCAACTCTATTCCATTATTCATCGCTTCTGTGATTTTTTGATTATAGTTTATTACATTGCGCACATTTAAATATGACATCATACGATAGCGATTTTCCATCTCTTTCACTATCCACTTAAGAGCAATAACAGCTTTTTTTGGCTCTGTTACCACTGGCGTTATTAGATGCGGTATTGAATCATATATTGAAAGCTCAAGCATTTTTGGATCAATCATTATCATCTTGCATTCATCAGGACTTAGTCGATAAACAAGCGACAGAATCATCGTGTTAATCGCAACTGATTTACCTGAACCTGTGGTTCCTGCAACAAGCAAGTGGGGCATTTTAGTCAAATCTGCAATAACTGGCTTTCCGCTTATTTCCTTGCCAAGTGCAATTGGAAGATTTAAGTTTGCATTTTGGTATTCTGGCGATTCAAGTAAATCACGCAGCATCACAATCTCTCTCTCCTTGTTCGGTAATTCTATTCCCATGGCATTTTGTCCACGAATTATTGAAATACGTGCAGAGAGTGCACTCATTGAACGTGCAATATCATCTGCAAGACCAATCACTCTTGCAGATTTTGTACCTGCTTGTGGTTCAAGTTTGTATAAAGTCACAACCGGTCCATAACATACACTTATAATTTTTCCTTGCACGCCAAAATCACTCAGCACCTGTTCGAGCAGAGATAAATTCTTATTGCTCTCTAATGCATTCAACTGTTTTCTCTGCATAGATTCTTCTACTTTAGAAAGTAAGTGAATGCTTGGAAACTCAAACTCACTAGAAGGTGGTTTAAAAATCTCTTCGGTAGCTTTTTTCTGTCTTTCTTTTGGTTGTTGTCTAGTGGTTCTATATTTTCCCTCTATTACTAATGGTGCTATTGAATAATCAGTAGTTTTACGTAACCTGAAAAACAGAATCTTTGTAAAAAGAGAAAATATTTTTTTACATAGGAAAAGCAAAGAATAAACCGTTCTCTTCCAACCAATCAATCCTACAACACCTATTGATGCTACTACTGTGAATATGTAAAACGGGCAGTGGCCAATTAGAGTATTGCCGACTATTCCACTGTGCATGTACCTAGCAGTGATACCGAGCGAAAGTTGCGCTAATGTAGCACATATTCCTAAATTGATTAATATTAAATAGAGAATCTTCAGCAGCCTTTTTGATATCAAAAAGTAAACTATGGTTGTAGCTATTGTAATACTAGTGAATCCAAGAAATTGAACTAATATATCAGCTAAATATGAACCTACTATCCCACCTAAATTTGTTACTTCCTGATCTGTAACTGTATTTAAGGATGGATCTTTATAATTATAGCTAAAAACTGATATATATATATACATTAAGAGAAATACGTATATTACTGATTTTAGGTATTTTTTTAACATCTACTTAAAGTAGTAAGTAATTGTATATTTTACAAAGTGAATTGCTATTATCAATATCATTACGGATAAATCTAATCCATTGAACGGTTGTATATACCTTCTGATAACCCTTAGTGGAGGATAGGTGAGTCGATTTAAAGTTTGCATTATGTTACTTACAATCTCATTATACATGTTAACTACATTAAATTTAATTAGCAAATCGAGAACAACTGAGCATATTAGAATGAAGCTGTAGAAATCTAGTAGCAGGTTAAGTAAGTATATGATTGGGTGCATATTACTGATTTATACTAAAACCTATTATGTGTAGTGATATGTATAAAATCAAGCCCCACAATAATTTTTATGCTGAAACAGATGTAAATAATAACTGATTAGTCTGTTATCAGGGAGTGTTAAATAAACTGTGTCAAGCCGCATTTTTAGTTCAACTCAATTTTCAGTCTGTTGGGAAAGAAAATGTCAAGCTGAGACATAGTTAATGACCAATTAGGCAAAGCTGTAGTCCACTTTTGCTCTACCTTTTTTATAGCACAATATACCTGTTTGTACAAGGCATTTGTATTAGTAAATGAGCCCTTAGTTTTAGTAAATTTCCTAATTTGTCTATGCAATCCCTCAATTGGATTGGTGGTGTAAATCAGCTTCCTAACTGGTCCAGAATACTTAAAATAACCAGACAAATTTTCCCAATTGTTTTGCCATGATTTTGTAACCAAGGGATATTTTTCACTCCATTTTTCTTCCAGCTCAAGCAAATAATTCTCAGCAATCTCTTTACTTGAAGCACGATATATTTTTTTCAAATCATTTATGAAAACTTTTACATCTTTGCTAGATACATACTTCAGTGAATTCCTTATCTGATGCACTATGCATAGCTGTACTTCTGCTTTAGGAAATACACTATTTATAGCGGTAGGAAAGCTTTTTAGCCCATCAATACAGGCAATTAGAATATCTTCTACTCCTCTTTCTTTGAGGTCATTTAGTACTCCCAACCAGAAGTTAGCTCCTTCACTTTCAGCCAAATAAAAACCTAATACTTCTTTTCTGCCATTTTGATTTATGCCCAATATATTATACATACATTTACTTATGCAATGTCCGTCCTCCTTGACCTTAAAAAACATGCCATCCATAAATACTATTGGATACACTGATTGCAGTGGGCGGCTGCGCCATTCATTGATTACTGGTAGCAGTTTATCGGTAATACTAGATATCTCTGCTGCTGATATTTTGTGGTCATATATTTCCTCAACATGTGAAGCTATATCTCTGTATCCCATGCCACTGGCATATGTGCTTAAGACCTTTGCTTCAAGTTCTGGATGTAGGCTTGTTTGCCTTTTTTTGACTATTTGTGGTTCAAAGCTTCCCTCCCTATCTCTTGGTGTTAGCAGCTCAAATGAGCCTGCACTCGTGCGTAAAGTTTTTGCGTTTCTCCCATTTCTTCGGTTATTTTCTTCACTTTCAGCTGACATGTAGCTTTCTATTTCACCTTCCAGACTTGCCTCTAGCAACCTTTTTATAAACGGTGTTAATGCTCCATCTCTTCCTGTCAATGGTCTTCCTTCTCGTATAGATGACAGGATATTTGTTTCTAATTCTTTATAATCTACCAAACCAGTAGTTCTATTTGCTTGACTCATATCAAACCTCCATTTTTTATATCAATTTATTACTTTTTTTTTCGGTTTGACACACTTTTTTGAACGTTCCCGTTTATCAACAGAAATGTCCACTACTTGCTGCCTTGGATTCCCTTTACTGTAAAATTCTTCAACTTCCTTCAGTGCCAATGTTACATCTCGAAGCACAATTGATGTGTCACAGCTATGCGGAACTTGCTCTCTAAAATATCCACTGACTGAATAGTAAGAGATGGCAAGGTTCATCAAATCAAGCACATCATTTCGTCCTAATTGTGCAATGCCTGTTTTAGAACAAAAACCAACCACTCCAATATTAGCGTCAAAAAATATGTATCTATTGTTTTCTCCCTTATATATTAGCACAGCATGCCCGTCTTTATTGAGCTTTCCATCTTTATAATGATAACGGCGGCGGCAGCTAAACACTATATAATGCTCTAATTCTGTATTATCTAATGCATGCTCAAGTTGCTCTTGAGAAATGGAAGCTTGTTTTTTTGTCTTAGGGTCAAAGGAAAATTTTTGTTTATTTAGCAAGATGTTGTCAGACAAAACAAAACTTTTACTCTTTTTAGCATCATAAAGACATAAAATAGGCAAGCACTCTGATAGAACCAGTATCAAATGTAACTGCCGTTCTTTGTCTTTCTCTCCATTAAGGTAATCTATAATATCTTGCTCAGTTATTTCATAATTTAGTCTATCAAAAAAGCTTAAAAAGTCTTCTTTACTTTCTAGCTTCATAGAAACAATTAAGTTACTTAATGGGTTACATAATCCGTTTTGAGGATTAAAGCCTAGAATTTTTCTATACCATCCACTCAATGTTGGCATATTCCCTATGGCTTTGGAAATATGTCGATTTAATTTGAATATGATTCCATCTTCCCTCTTAAATTTTTGTGTATACTCTTCATAAGCGGACTTTACCTGAGCATATGATATTATTTCTGTGTAGTGATATTTCCCTTTGCTGTCTTTATAAATTCCTTCTATATTACAAGTAATGCCATTCTCTATATCTTGCGTGATAACAAAGTCTTCAATTTCAATAGTTTGGTTTAAAAATTCTGCAATATCTCTTTTTGAAAAAGTTCGATCAAAGGCCTTTCCATTAGCGTTTTTAAAAAAGACTCTGACCTCATTTCCCTTGAGAAGATGAATTTTTGATATTTGCGATCCACAAATATCGTTGACGTACTCTTTTATATATGTTGACATTACTGCTAGCTAATATTTTAATAATATATTGAGTATAGCATAAGATATTAAAGCTTTAAGGATTTTTATTAAAATTTAATAAGATGTTGTAATCTTTGATTCCAAGTGAATAAAAAATTTATTGATAGGGAAACAAGTAACTGAGATATGTATACCGTATGAGTATCCGCTGCAGAGTGGCAAAATAAGATAGACAAGAAAAGACACCTAAATGGATGTCATCCGAGTAGCTGACGCTGGCATCTGGCCTTTTCACGCAAAAAATGTTGTAAAGTGCTTACCAACCTAGTTGGATCCAGTGTCAAGCACCGGGATGACAAGAAAGAGGGCACAGGTTTCAATATTTGCACATCAGCCATCAACTATGTTTTTTAAAATTTTTTGAATTTAGTCTCATTTGTTGATAATTTTGTATTTTTATTCAATTGAAAAATGTATTTTGGCAACAAAAACCCTAGTTTATACAGAAAGAAATTTATATCAAACAGCAAGCACTGCTTAGATTTTATGGTTAACGAATATGTGCTTTAAATGTGTGTAGACGCACATATTCGTTAACCTATTTTCTATACAGATTTTTTTATTTCATATTAATTGCTTCTTTAAGTCTTGCATTGGCAATTACTATGATTTTTCGCATTAGAGCTGTTATAGCTACCATCTTCTTTTTACCTCTACCAATAAGATCAGAATAAAAAGCACCAAGTGCAGATTTAGATCTTGCAGCAGCCATAGCAGCTGTGAAAAGCTTTGCACGAACATTGCTTCTACCACCTGTTATCCTTCGGTAACCAATAGTTTTACCGCTTTCTTTTGGATGTGGAGCAACTCCAGCAAGACTTGCAACTTCTTTTTTGTTTAGGTGGCCAAGTTCTGGCATTAGACACACAAAAACTTGTGATAACTTGAGACCTATTCCTGGCACTGTTCTCAAGATCTTTTGACGCTTTTGTAACTCTGGATTTTTATCAATAATTCTTTGTATGGCATCGTTGAACTCATTTATCTGACTGGTAAAAAAGTCTATTGTTTTTTGGCAACTTTCCTTTATATAGTCGTTTTCAGGTGCTGCAAGCCTACATTTCTCTTGAGTTCTCATTTGTGTAATGTCATCACGACGTTGACAGAGTGCAACTAAGGCGGTTTGTTCTTTTGACATAGGCACAAATAGAGATAGAGCACTATAGCGTTCAAAACCATATTGAGCAAGGGCTCTTGCATCTGATTGATCTGTCTTTGCTAAAGTTCCATGTGATATGATAAAACTTTTTACTTTACGAGTATTAGCTCGATGTACAGCAACATTCTTATCAACAAGAAAATGTGCTAAGCCAAGCTCATATTTTCCAGTGTTTTCTAAAGTTACTAGAGAATTAGGTAGGATATCTGAAAATTTTTGAAACAACTGTTGCCAACCAGTAGCATCATTGTCAAACTTGATAGCGCTCCTTTGGTTATAAGCTGCAGCAACATTTTTAAATTTTCCGATATCAATGCCAATGAAATTTTGATAAGATGTAATCATAATAAATAACCTCGATAGTTTAATTAATTTAAGATTGTAAACGGGTGCATACATATGTCCCATGCAACTATTCAAACGTATCGAGAGATGGGGCTAGTTTACCTTGATGGCTACGGTTGTAATACCAACTTTCATTCGGTCGCACACGCCCGTGATAGCCCTATTCCTATAGTGAGTAGGGTTATCTTTCCCTCTTATCTCTTTTATATCACATTTTTAACTTACAACTTTCCTGAACAGATACGTTTGATCAAACTTAGTGAAAAAAGTCAAGATTTTCAATAATTTATCTAAAATCTAGAATTACGAGTTAATAGGATCAACTTAGAAGGAGAAGAAGATTTTACAGATTGTTTGAAATACAAAGCAGTTTCTTCTTTTTAAAAAACGTAGAAGAAATACTCAAATAAGAACCTCACAAAATTTGAAAAGTTCTTAAAATCTAAAAAATTATGTCCAAGAAAAAGAGAAAAATTTTAACTCTTGCATAAGCAACTACTTATCGTAAAGTTGATCTATAGATATGATACTGCCATTTGACGATTTTTCAGCACATTCTTCATCTTCGTATTCTTTATCAGAATCAACGCTAAATACTAAAGTATCTCCTGAAATTTTATCATGAAACTCACTAATAGCAAAAAACGGTACAGTGACTTGTTCTTGTTTTCCACGAAAACTCAAACTGACGCTAAACTTATCCTCAAGAACTTTTAGACCATAAAATTGATGCTGTAATATAATAAGCATTTGAGTAGGGTATGATTCTTTCAAGTAGGCTGGTATGACAATACCATTAAATCGCGTAAAAAACAGTATCTCTAAGTGAGGAATAAAAACATTATCTAATATAGTATCTAGAGCCTTTTTGATAACTTGAAATTTAGCATAACTAAGCGACTTCTGATAATCTGTTTTATCCATATAACCCTTACATGTTTGAGGGAACTTCTGTTACCCGGCGTTCCCTAAACCGTGCTTATAGCAATGAAGTTATAGTGCCTAAATTAAGCAGCTAATGCAACATTGTCTTCAGCAGCAAAGTTATCGTTTGCATCTAAATTGTGAACTCTTAGCGGTGGTATCTAACCGAGCAAAGCTACCATCTTTACTATGCATGTCGATCCTTACTCGCCCCCGTATTAACAGAAAATATGGTGGAGGCGCCGAGTACTGCCCTCGGGTCCAATACACCTATTACAAGGTAATTTTATTGCCATAGTACAAAAAAATGTACATCTCTATTATACAGTAGTATTGAATAAATGTCAAGTTGTTGAACGTAAAATCGGTTGTCAGCTAAAAAACTAATAAAAAAATTGCTTCGCCTATTCATCTAACCTTAGTATAATCACAGTAGAGGTATTTTTAGAGCTCAAAATCTATCTTCGTCTGCAGACTTTTCTATCAAACAATTAAACTAAGTGAAAAATGTAGCGTATCTTCTTCAGCGCGCATGGGTGCACACATATGATTAATCTCTGTCGTATGTGCGTTACATTTTTTCTGTTCTTTATTAATAAATATGGGGGGTTCTATGCCTAATTCTTAGCAAAAAAACTACTCAAATGCTTTGGTAGCTATTGAATTTCTGAGTTCAAGAAAGCAAGAGACAGTGTGAGAAATGGCACAAGCCGAAAAAAAGATAAGTTGTAGAGCAGAAAATGCAGACAATTGTGGAAAAACTGCCTGCGTAACTAGGCTACAAATTAGTTTTTCTTATCATAATTAAATCAATGCAGCTGCACTTTCTAATGGAATTTCTTTATATTCGTCAGAAAAAAAGCGGATATGAAAGAGGAGTGTCATATTGATCTTGTGAATCAATCTCTACTTCTTGCTCTGATAACATCTGTGATGTCAGTCCTTCATCAGATAAAAGAATTTTTCCTGTAAGAATTTCTATTACTTCTTCCCTTCCATTAGAAATAGCATAATCTAAAGGAGTCTTTCCTTCATTATCTCGTACATTAACATCTACTTCTTTCTCTATAAGAAGCTCTACTACTTTTACACAGCCACTTCCAGATGCTAAACATAGTAAGTTACTTCCATCAAATGAATTAGCATTTATATCAAATCCACTTTCTTCCCATGCATTGTACATATTAACATGATGCTGCTGCAGCTCACTTTTTAATTTTTCAATTATGCTAGATGAATCTACTTTGCTATCATCATTAATCGTCCATAGTGTTTTTTCTAATGCCGACAATTTACTCATAATGTTCTCCGATTTTTAAGACTAAATACTAATTATAGTATTAAAGCAAGATATGAGGATGAAAACATTCGATGTAATGACTACTATGCTATAGGTATTAATATAATTTAAAACTGCAATTATTAAATTAGCTATCTGTCTACTGAATCTATGTCTTAAAAGGATCATACACATCAATTTTTTTAGGGTCGCTTTTTTTCATTTTCTCACTCAATACCCTTAGGATCTGCTGTAAATCATCGTCGATTGATAAGCACAGTACTTCTCTATCAAGATAATTGGCTAAATGATTCTTCTTCTCAAGAATTTCTGCTTCCTCCAATAAGTCGCATTTGTTTAATACTACAGTTTCTTCCTTTTTAATAAGGTCGGTATTGTAAAGCTTCAGTTCATTATGTGTACAATTATAAGCTGAAATAACGTCATCGTGAGTTACATCAATTAAGTGAAGTAAAATTTTGCACCTTTCGATGTGCTTTAAAAATTTGTGTCCGAGCCCAACTCCAAGATGAGCATCAGCGATTATTCCAGGAATATCTGCTATCACAATTTCGCTATAATCCACTTTTGCTACACCTAAATGTGGCCTTATAGTAGTAAATGCATAATCGCCTACTTTCGTATCAGAGTTTGAGCAGCGGGTTAAAAATTTAGATTTACCTGCATTTGGCATACCAATAATCCCAACATCAGATAAAACTTTCAGCTTCAATACTATGTTTCTTTCTTCGCCAGGATGACCATGGGTAAAATGCCTTGGTGCCCTATTGGTAGCAGATTTAAAATTGGTATTCCCAAGCCCACCTTTTCCACCTTGCACTACTTGAAATTCTATGTCAGGTTTATCAAGATCTACTATTATTTCCTCACTTTCTTCATCGATTATTTGTGTACCAACTGGAACTTTAAGTATAATATCTTTTCCATCTGTACCAGACCTATCTCTACTCGTACCATTTTTTCCACTACTCGCTTTAATATGCCTTCGACAACGAAAATTAAGCAAAGTATTGAGATTTGCATCACCGACAAAAACTATATCTCCTCCCCTGCCCCCATTACCACCGTTTGGACCACCAAACTCAACGAATTTTTCTCGACGAAAACTCGCGCAGCCATCGCCACCATCACCTGCTTTTAAATATAATTTAACTTCGTCTATGAAGTCCATGCCAACCCACGATAATATTTAGCATTTTCTCCTAATGAACTTTCTATTCTCATCAATTCATTATACTTTGCAAGCCTATCAGAACGCGACAGCGAGCCAGTCTTTATTTGCCCACAATTCGACGCAACCGCTATGTGGGATATTGTTGTGTCTTCTGTTTCACCTGAGCGATGTGAAATAATAGCCCTGTAGCCATTTGATTTTGCCATTTCAATAGCAGCAAAAGTTTCCGTAAGCGTTCCTATTTGATTTGGCTTGATTAGTACAGCATTTGCCATTTTCTCCTCTATTCCTTTATTTATTAGTTCACAATTTGTAACAAATAAATCATCCCCGACTAATTGAATTTCACTTCCCAATTTTGCAGTAAGTAATTTCCAACCTTCATAATCATCTTCACTAATTGCATCTTCTATAGAAATTATTGGATATTTTTCCACGAGGTCACAATAATACTGAACCAATTTCTCTGCAGTGAGCTCTTTGTTTTCAAATTTATAAACTCCATTCTCATAAAAAGTAGATGCAGCAACATCAAGACCCAGTGCAAAGTGATTTTTCATCGAATAACCGGCAGATTCCACAGCCTCAATTATCAGATTAAGAGCTTCTTCAGTGCTGCCAATGTTTGGTGCAAAACCACCTTCATCTCCTACGTTTGTGCTATAACCTTTTTTCTTAAGAATGCTGCGCAAGTTATGAAATACCTCTGCAGATATTCTGATTGCTTCACTGAAAGTTTCAGCACCAACGGGAAGAATCATAAATTCTTGAAAATCGAGTTTATTATCCGCATGTACTCCACCATTAATTACGTTAATTAGCGGAACTGGCATCTGCTCTTCCCCTACTCCCAAATACTTATATAACGGCATTTTAAAACTGTTTGCTGCTGCTTTTGCAACAGCAAGAGACACACCCAAAGTTGCATTTGCTCCAAGTTTAGATTTATTTTTTGTTCCATCTAGTTCAATGAAAACTTTATCAATTGCACTCTGGTTTGCTGCGTCCATGCCAACAATTTCATTTGCTATCACTCCGTTTACGATTTGAACAGCTTTCAGCACTCCCTTACCACAATACCTTTTTTCATCCTGATCTCTCAGTTCCAATGCTTCTAGTTTACCGGTCGAAGCCCCAGAAGGGACAGCGGCTCTACCTGTTGCTCCATCACATAGTTCTATTTCTACCTCAATTGTTGGGTAACCCCTGCTATCTAAAATTTCTCTTGCCAATACACTACTAATTGTCTTTTTCATCATGCTAAACCTCTACTAGATTCACAATTGTGTGCACGTTCGGAAAATGTCACCCCAGCGCTGTAACATTCCAGTGTACGAACATTGCAACCTACAAATAAACAGATAATTTGAGTAGCAGATGTTGTCATTCCAGTGCTTGACACTGGAATCCAGTTTTTATTATACAGCCACGTATTTAAAGTTAAGTTTTCTGGATCCCAGTGTCTGGGCACTGGGATGACACCATTCTTAATGGAAGCTATCCCCATATCGCAATGTCTGTACAGTTGTTTGCCTAGACACTTGGATCCAGTTTTACTACACAATTTTATCATATAAATCACCAATGCTTAAGTTTATTTTACTAGCAGCAGCTTTGCAGCTTCTCTTGCTAGCTTAGCTATATTACTACCAGCACCAATAAATAATACTACATCTCCTGAATTTGTCGAATTACTAATAAAATGTGAAATGAGTAGAGCATCATTCATAATCTCTACGTCATTAAACCCACTACTGATCAAGGCTTTTTGTATATCATCAATTCCACAGCCAGGAATAGGCTTATCTTCTGGAGGATGGACAGGAGTGAGAATTACATAATCAAACATCATGAAAATTCGTACAAACTCATCAAAAAAATTACGAATACGAGCAAAACGAAGCGGCTCAATAATTCCTATTACCTTTCCTTTAGTAGTTAAACGCGCTGCTGCCAGGGTTGCCTGTATTTCATTTGGATGGTGAGCATAATCCTCGATTAACTTAACACCTTTAATATCAACAATTAAAGAAAATCTCCTTGCTACTCCTTTGAACTCCAAAAGACCTTTTTTAATTTCTTCATCACTAATTCCAAGTTTCACTGCAACTGATATTGCAGCTAGGGCGTTGCTAACTTTATGCATTCCTATTGCATTTGATAGCACTACATTCTTTATAATTCTGGTACAAGGGTGAATATCTTCTTTTTGTCTTTCGAGAGCGAGTTCTTTTAATCGAAAGACTATATGTATATTATCGTCATCAATTTCAATACGCTGAACTAATTTTCTAATTATATCAAATTTAGTCTTCCAACCTGCATCTGATAAATCACATTTTTCCTTCATTATATGCTCTCTTACCATGTGCACTTCTTTCCATATTACCTCTTCTAGTATATCCGCGCATATTGATTTGCTGTTACATTCATCAAAACGGATTCCGGAACAACAATAGTAACTTTTTCCTTCCTTAGTATGACTCATTCCATAATAAGTGTATTTACAATACTGACATACAATTAATTCTTGTAATAAGTATTTACTTCCACTTTGTTGCATGTTTTCTATTTGTAGCTTTTCTTTTTCCATGCTACCTCTCTACGACTTATATCTATTTTGCCTATAGTAAAATATACACATAATTAGCCAAATAAAGGAAAGTGCAAACCAAGTAACTGCATACTCCAAATGCTTAATTGGCTGTATAGTCAATTTTCCACCAAAATTGTCTTGCCACAATATACATTTCTCTAGCTTAATACCTAGATCATTGGAGATTTCTTCTGTACTTAAGGTAAACCACGTATTTGAAGCAATATCATTTTTGATAAACCAATTTTTGCTACCATCACAATACAAAACGCCACCGACAGCTACTTTTTCAATTTTTGCTTTTTCTTCTTTTTTCTCTCTTACTATTCCTTTATTCACTAACATGTAATGTCCAGTGGTAAGCAACATAGGAGACAGCACGTGATAGCCACGTTGCCCTGCAAAAACATATAGTTCCATGTCACTTAGAATTCCATCAATCTTAACGTATCTGTAGTTAAACTTTGCAAGACTATCACTGGGCAATAGATGAATAACTGGAAGATCCATATTTTTGATAATATTATTCTTCCAATTTAATCTAAATAATTGCCATAACCCGAGTGAGAAAAGAAGTAAAAAAGGTATAATGAAAATAAATACTGTTTTTCTTAACACTCTATATTTGTGTTCTTAAGTAATTTTCAATACCAATAAGCTCAATGAGGTTAATTTGTCCTTTAATCCAATATAAGTGCTCTTCCTCATTTTTCAGTAGTTCTTCTAATAACATTACACTAATCACATCCTTTTCTTTTTCAGCAACGGAAATTGCCTCTTTGATGCCCTTTATACCTCCTTCTTCCAACTTAAAATTATCTTCTAAGATTTTCTGTATTGTATCTTTTGTGAACTTTCCTTCATACTTCGAGATTTGATTTGTATCTTGAAAATTTGGCACACCCTTAAGCAGTAAAATTCTTTCTGCTAGCCTATTTGCATGCTCAAGTTCTTCATTAAGCTCGTTTTTCATCTTTTCTGCAAGTTTATTAATTCCGCTATCTTTAAGAATCGCAAAATGCAAAAGATACTGGCGTACAGAAGTCAGCTCATTTGTAAGTAATTTATTCAAATGTTCTACTATTTCTTTATTCATAACCTTTCTTTATCTAATATACCAATGTAATCTACATAACAATCAAGGTCACATCAATTTATTTTTCTCACAACAATCGTATCAAATAGCACATCATGAAATGCCTGTTTCCTCTGAGAGAAGCAAGCAACTAAATACCAACTGAAGGTAAGCATAACTACAATTACTTCTAGTGTATTTAAAACATTTACTAACGTATGAAAAAGTTTGATAAGAGTGATAATTAAATTATTTAGCAGAGGAAGGAAAAACTGAGAGATACTACGATCAAATGCTAAGCTCAAACCTATTTTAGAATTATCTAAAGTGATAGTACATATATTCATTAACTGTTGACCAGGAGTTGCTTGGGCTTTTGAAGATATAAAAAACGTAAAGTAACTACAATTTAGACACATGTACGATAGATGTAAAATTAATGGAAAATCCCCTAATAACAGTACAATCAGCAAAGTTGGAATTAATAAAATTACTACATCTATTAAATATGCACAAAAGCGCCTATGCACACTAGCGATCTCTGTAATAGCAGTCATTACCACCTAATCTTTCAAATACTTTACTATGAATTCTGTAAGTTTATCAAAATATTGAAAATATAACAAATCTTCATAACCTCTTATTGATTGGCCGTATATAATAGGTAAGCAATTGGCATTTTGTGCACATAGAATGTCTGTAATGCTGTCACCAACGAAAAACACATTTTCTCTATTTATAGGTAACGTACTCTCCTCCAGTGCAAATAGCAGTGGAGTTGCAGATGGTTTATCTTCTGCAGTATCACATGAACCCACTATTCTTTCAAAGTAAGAATCTAGTTTAAAATAGGCAACTTCTTGACGTAAATTAGTATTTTTCTTATTGCTAACTATCGCTAGATAAATATTGTGGCTTTTGAGTGTCTGCAGCATTTTCTCTACTCCTTCGTTCAGAGTAATATTTTGTAACAGTGCATTATCTAGGTATTTTTGATATATCTGGTTCGCTTTTTTCCACTGATCACCAAACAAATTGACCATGTAGCTCTTTCTTGATTCATGAGAATTTCTATCAGCAACTTTGTTACTGCATCCCATTGAACTCAAGGTATGCTGAATGGCATTAGAAATATTATCTTGAGTATCAACTAAAGTATTATCCCAATCGAATACTACTGCTAATGGGCTATTTTTCATTTTTATATTGTGACGTATTTTAAGCTAATAAGTAAATAATATTTTGATGATAAAGCTTCTATGTTAATCATTTTTACATAGTAGCCTAATATACTGGTTATATTATATGCTTTCAGGTAGTAGGTATGGCACAGTTTAAAGACACACCAAGTGTTGAAAAGAAATTCAAAGATGTTTTTAAACGTTCTCCAGGTGCTTTTCCAGAAGGTACATCATTAGAAGAAAAAGTTGATCATATAGCAAAAGGAACAAAGGCTATTAATACCAACTCTCATTATTAATGAACCAAATAAGAAGCATTGCAGAGTTGTTTAACCGTGGAAGGGGAAAGAGAGGTAATAAATTTACACAAAGCGCTCTCAAGCAGAACAATTGTATCGTAGATTTTATTGCGCAAAATGTTCTGTTTTATATATAACCAAAACCTCTCAACAGGATTGAGGTCAGGTGAGTATGGTGGTAGGTATATAATTTCGATATTTTTAGGTATCTTTAAACTTTTTGACTTATGCCAACTAGCGCAATCCATCACGAGAAAAGCCTTTCGTATTCCTAAATATTGCGACATCTGTTCAAGGAATATATTTATACAAGCAGTGTTGACGTTTGGTGCAAATAAGCTAAAATTCTCTCCATTTCTGGGATTAACTGCACTATAGAGATAAAAATTTTCCCTACCTAATTTTACCTTAACCTGTGTCCTGCTGCCTTTTTTAAACCACCCATGTCCAACTTTTGAATATGTACCAAACCGTGATTCATCGAAGAAAAATAGCTCTTTTTCAGAATGCATGACAATAGTTTCATTGAGGTTTTTTTTTAAACTCCTCTTGCTTATTTTTATCCTGTCCACTATGAACTGGTCTTGGTGTGATATATGAGAATTTCATTCTTTGCATATTACGATGTATTGTGGATTTGCTGATATTCAAACCAAATCTTTCTTGGATTCTTATTCTCATTTCTCTAATAGTAATATTGGGGTTTTCCTCTATCCACACCTCAATTTGTTCAAGTTGACTTTGGTTCAATATAGTTTTTCTACGGCGTTGAGGTGGAGAAAATAATTTTTCTTCTCTTCCAAATTTTATGTGCTTTATCCATGTAGTAATTGCCTTTCTCGAAATGCAACATATTTTTGCTACAGCTGTTATACTGTGCTTTTTTGCTGCAATTACAGCATTTAGTTTTTTTGCAACATACGCATTATTTCTTACTTTCTTCAGCATCTCTTTTGCTGATTCCACCACTTTTTCATCCAATAATTTTGATCTTAATGCCATCTAAACCTCGCTATTTTACTTACTCCAGTATGGCTTTTTTTCCATTATTGTCTATTCGTTGCTTGTATAGCGGGAATTGGTATTATATACATTATCTCTTAGTTTATTCCTTTCTTGAGATCATGTACAGGTTCTAAGAGGAATGATGATAATGGAATTTTTAATTCTCTCCTTGATTCTTTGTATAATCCATTGCAAAGGTTAGATTTAGTTGTGAGGTTACTTGGTAGAGATAAAGTTATACCGGAAGGTTTAAATGGTACTCCTGCGTTAAATAGACTAGTAGATACTATTGTTGAATGTAATCATAAAGAAGCTCTAGATCTCCTAGTCGAAAATAACATAAAAATTTCAAGTATTACTTTACAAAATATCGTTACAAGCGATTGCAATGAAAAGATTTTTGGTTGCTTTTTACATAAAAATAAAATTGACTATCAAGATGAAGGTGGGGATACAGCTCTACATCATGCTTTAAGAAACTTGCACTCCGATAAGTCAATGCTTTGCAAAGTTGAATCACTTGTGAGTTCAGGTGCAAGATTTGATGTTAAGAATGACAAAGGTGAAGCTCAGTTTGATCTTTTGATTGAATATGTTGAGGAGGGGTTTTATGGTCAAACATCAAGGTTAAGTTATGCTTGGAAGTTGCTTAACAAATGTGAAAATATAAGAGAGCTAAAATATAAAGATGGTACTCCTGCATTAGATAAACTAAATGAGCTTCGTATTAAGTGTCGTAATACTTCTATAATAGTTGCTTCTACGTTAGCAGTAGTAGGAGTTGCTTTAGGAGTAGCTATTGCAGCCTACTCAGGAATGTTAGCGGTAGGGATAGGAGTTGGAGTTTGTTGTCTTGTTGTTGCTGCAATCACATATCATTATAGTAGTCCCGCAAATTTACTTAAAGATAGCAATTCTGAAGTTGTAGTTGATCAAACGCTAGCGGTAAAATTATAACTTAAGATCAGAAGAAATGGCAGATCAAGTTCAATAATGCTAATTTAATAATATATTTACTAAAATCTCAAGCTAAGAGCCTGTTCATAATCTTTTGAGGAGCAAGGCAGTAAAAGCTAGAACGACCATTTGTAGTCTAGTATTGAGTTTACGCTCGCAATTTTTCCATAACCGTCTACACTTTTCCAGCCAAGCAAAAGAACGCTCTACAACCCACCTTTTTGGCAATACAACAAAGGTATGTAATTCACTTCGTTTTATTACTTCAACGGTTGCACCAATAGTCGTTTTTATTTGAGTTGCAAAATTTTCTCCTGTATAACCTGCATCAACTAGTATATTTTGAACTTCGGAAAGATTTTTTCTTGCGTTACAAATCATCTCTACAGCAGCAGTACGATCTCCGATATTAGCTGTAGTAATATAAATTGCATGTGGCAAACCTTGCGTATCTACTGCAATATGACGCTTTATTCCTGAAATTTTCTTGCCGGCATCATAACCTTTTTCTTCAGCAATATCGGTGTTTTTTACACTTTGAGCATCAATGATGCAGAAGCTTGTTTTTGTATTCCGACCACTGTTGAAACGAACCTCTCCAACTAATTTTTTTTAAGACAATTTCTAGAACACTTTCTCTATCTTCATTCGGTTTTTTACTCCATCTCTTGAAGTAATCGTAACAATTGCGCCATTTTGGAAACTCTTTTGGTAGCATTCGCCACTGACAGCCACTTTTTAGCACATAAAGTACACCGCAAAATAACTCATATAAATCCAGTTTTCTTGGTTTTGTTTTTTTTCTACAGGATTCTAGATCTGGTAATATAATCTCAAATCTTTCCCGACTTATATCACTTGGGTATACACTCCTCATATATCCTAACTTATATACATTATCTCTTAGTTTATTCCTTTCTTGAGATCATGTACAGGTTCTAAGAAAATTCCATGCTTGCAATTATGTGAGATGCTGGTGGTATCTGTCTTACTTTCCTAATAGGAATACAGATTACAAGAGATAGGCTATGGAATTGCAAAGAGTTTGCAAATAATAGTTATTATTTGTAGAATATAGAGAAGTTAGTAGAGATTTTAATAGTATGCCATCCGTTACTTTTATTTTACCTGATGGAAGTAAGAAAAGCTATGAAGCTGCAGAGGGAGAAACTCTGCTTAATTTAGCTCACAGAAGTGATCCAGATCTGCTTGAAGGTGCATGTGAAGGCTCTCTTGCTTGTTCTACATGCCATGTGATTGTTGATTCAAAATTTTATGATGTTGTAGAAACACATAACCCTATATCTGATGAGGAAAATGATATGCTGGACCTAGCTTTCGGTTTAACAGAGACATCGAGGCTTGGATGCCAAATAAAAATCACAAAAGATATTGACGGTTTGTGCGTAACCGTGCCCAGAGGTACAAGAAATATATCATTAGATAAATAAGAGGATAATGCGTAAAATTTTTATCTATATTCTCATCTCCTTACCTTTGTTTATTCCTCTAGCGTATAGTGGTTTTTGGTATTTTTCTGCATGTAAGGTAAAAAATCTTTTAACTGATTACGTTAATGACGAAAAAGTTGATATTTCACATGATTTTAGCGGATTTCCTTTTAACCTAATTCTTCGTGTAACGGATCCAAAATTCTCTAATGAGCAATTAACTGCTTCATCTGAAGCTTTAGTGATAAAAAACAGATTATTTGATAAATCAGTATATATTTACATACCAAGCAATAAAATTAGCATTGCTGTCCGTAGTGATGAGAAAAAGAATATAAAGTGTCACACACACGTGAGTAGCCACTTTGTTGTTAAGCTAAATGATTTACCATCTTCATTAAAATTTAACAGAAATAGCACTGTAATAGACTATATAGATACATTTCGTTACGAAGATTATGGATTAAAATGTGATGTTTTAGAAAATCAGCAAAGTGTTATAACTGAAGTGAGTGATAAAAGTAATTATATTCAATTTCACCTCGATAAAGAACTAAACGAAAATACTAAACTAGAATTTGATTTTTATACTTATCGTTATAAACATACTGCACATCCTGAAAATTACCTTAGTGTTGACGCTAAATTAGATTATGAATTTGTAAACCATATTTCAGTTTCTAAGATTAATTTCAACATAGAAAAATTTTTGATTGAGAGTAATAACTTTTCTATTGCTGCGAATGGTGGAGTAAGTAATTACAATTTAGTTACATCTTCATTTGAAGATAAAATCAATGTGGCCATATCAAATTATAAAGAATTAATTTCGTTTATGACTAATGATTCAAAGGCTGCAGATAAATTGGAAAAATCAATATCTTCCTTATCAGAAAAAATCACTGATAACGACATTCAATTTTCAATAAAGTACGACAATAATGTAGGTTCAGGCTTTATTGGAAAATTATCCACTACTGATTTTATCACTCAATTTACCGAGAATGAGAATAGTAATTAGCTTACTTTTTACATTGATATTCCATTTAAGTATAAATGCTTTTACTTTGGATGATAAACTAAGAGACGAAAGCATGGAAGAGCGAGCAAGTAGCTTATTTGCAGTAATAAAGTGTCCAGTATGCTCTGGTGAATTATTATCCGAATCTGAGTCTCAAGTTGCATATGGTATGCGTAAGACAATTCGCAAGAAGATCAGTGATGGATATACTAACGAGCAAATAGTTTCAGAGTTAAAAAATTCTTATGGAGATTCAATTATCATTGTACCACCTGTAAAATCTAGTACCTACATTTTATGGTTTATTCCTTTTATAATTCTTCTTATTGGATGTTTTCTAATACGAAAATCAGTTCAGAAAATAGATAAAGTAGTAAAAAGATAACTATAGAGTAAAAGTGAGTTTACAACAAATGCAAGTAGCTACTATACGAACATTTGAGTTTAGATCAAAGATTGTAAGGTTAAATCTTCCATCCAAATAACCACGCACTCTACCTGCTTATCTGGGTAGACTTCTTGCACTAAGGTTTTATAGATCAACATTTGCTTTTTTATTTCATTTGATGAGGAAATAGAAACGTTATGGTATGATTTATAGTCAATTATGATTGCTTTGTCTTCTGTTATGCACAGTCTGTCTAGCCGCACTAATACTGGTTTTCCGTCAATTGTTCCACTAAGTGGAATTTCTGATTTGCCCTCCAAGTCGAACAGGTAATCATATTTCTCGTTAAAGGCTAATATTTTGCTGTAAATTTCATCCTTATCTTCACTAGTGTTTATGCTATCAAGATATTTACTAACCCAATTTTTTCTCCTGTCTTTCTCTATCTTGGGCATATATTGCAATATACTGTGAATTATTAAGCCTCTTGCATAGCTGTCTGTCGTCCCAATGCTCCTTTTTGTCATTCCAGCACTCTCATCTGTCATCCCAGTGCTTGACACTGTCTTTTTTTCTCCAGGTTCCAGCGTCACGTGCTGCAATGACATTGATAGGTTTGGCAGAGGTGAAATTACCGGAACATTAAAATAATCACGTTTTTTATAAATAGAAGGGTAGTTTGCATTCATGCATAGCACTTCAACTTTTTCTTTAAATATCGGCTGTAAGTATAGTTTTTTCTTCTCATATAATCCTCCATATTGAATAACTAGATCATACCAAGAGCCCTTTTGCACTGGCTCTTTGCCTAAAATATATAACTCATCTTCAGCACGCGTGAGTGCCACGTATAGCAAACGCAAATATTCGTTATAATCCTCTAATTTTTTCTCTCTTTTTACTTGATTACAATAAGCATTATTATTTTTGCCACACCAAAATGGTGCTTCCGTTCCATCAAATACAATACTTTCGCTGTTTCTTGGCACTGTATTTGTGTCAACTAAAAACACTATTGGAGCTTGTAGACCTTTTGACTTATGAATTGTCATTATTCGTACAGCATTGCGTTCTGATTGCATATCGTTTTTAATCTCATGATTATTTTCTTTTATCCACTGAACGAATGCTTGAAGAGATGGGTGCTCAAATTGCAATACGAGGTTCATAAATTCGTCTAGGACCTCGAAGCACTCAAGACCTAGCCTTGCAGCAAATTTTTTCTTACCTTTGCGCAATATATGTGTGAATAATGTAATAGGGGATTCTGTTTGAGATAAATTAATCAGATAGTTTAATTCATTATAGATAACCTCATGATAATCTCGGATTTTTTCCCATAATGACTGTTCTTTACGATCATATGCAATATTAAATAAATCGTCCTCAGTGAAGTTAAATAGCGGTGATTTTAAAACATTTGCAAAAGCCAGATCATTTGCCTGGAGGAGCAAAAATTCAGCCAAAGCTATTAAGTCCTGCACAGCTATGTAATCCATAATTCTAAAATAGTCTCGGCCTATAACTGGTACATTTACTTTTTTTAGTTCGCTAATTATGTAGTCAACTAGCGCATTTCGCTGCCGTACCAGAATCATAATGTCCCTTGGTTCTATGTGGCGATCTTTAGCGACTAAAATCCGACCTTCGTTTAACCAATTGTAAACTCTATGGGCTATTGCCTGAGCAAGTAATCGATCCGTTACTACATAATCTTTCCTCTGTGTTAAATGAATTTGTAAGGCTTGCTGCTCTTCCTCTTTATAACTTGGCAATAACGGCCAAATTTCAATGTATCCTTGATCATTTTCTCTATGTGGAATATGTTTTATCTCGTTATCATCAAAAGATATTTCTTCACGAAAATTGTTGAATATTTTGTCTACAAGAATCAAAATTTCTGGAGTTGAGCGAAATGACTTTTCAAGTTGACATGATATCCAATCTCTACCACCAGTTTTTGTGTGAAAATACTGCTGCATGTAATTAAATAGATGGGGATTTGCTCCTTGAAATCTGTAAATGGATTGTTTTACATCGCCAACAACGAATAAAGTTCTCTTTTCGTCACCACCGGTGAAAAATTCATTGCAGAGGTTTGTTATAATTTTCCATTGACTGATACTATTGTCTTGCGCCTCATCAACAAGAATGTGGTCTATTTTTTGGTCTAGATTAAACAATATCCAATCTTTATTGCCTGGATTGCTAAGGAGATTTGTTGCTAAATTGATGATATCATCATAATCAAGCAGTGCATTCTTTGATTTTTCATTATTATATAGATCAACATATACTTTAAGTATACTAAGTAAGCTGCTGGTTCTTTTGAATATTTGATAAGAGTTCATGTTTCTCATATAAGTAAATACTGCATTTTGAATGCTTTCTATCATTTGCTCTACGTCTTCAAATTTTTCCAAAGTACCCTTTGTTATAATGGATGATATGCTCTTTTTTTCGTACGATTCTGATTTGAGAAATACTTTAGCTAAGTTCTCTATCTTGTTGTTATTCAACTTTATTCCGGTGTCAAGCACTGGGATGACAACATTTGGTACGGACGATTTTGTGCTATTACACCAATCATAAAGTATCGCACTGTAACTTTGATCTCTTTTGCTTCCCTTACTTAATATTTTAGCTAATCTTTTTATCTGCTCAATCGTTTCACTCTGTAAATCGTGAATCTTATCTGGGGCGCTTAGTTTATCTTTTATATATCCTAAATTATTTTCTAGAGCTGATCTTTTTATACATAAGGTATAGAGCAAATCACGCAGCTTGTTTTCATCAATTTCAGCTGCAATGATATTGATATCGTCCTGCACAGTTTCGTTATGAAGCGTTTTTTCAAATACGATGGAATGCAATTCTTTACATTCGCTTAACGTACAATTTGGAGCGATATCAGCTTCTGTAGGAAAGCTGGAGATTAATTTGTAACAAAAGGCGTGTATAGTTTGAATAGTAAGACCAAGATTTTCCAGTTCAGAAAAAAGCCTTCTTGCTCTTGTTAAATAATCTTTATTTTCTCTGGTCACGCACTGGGCTAATTGTTCTAAATCTGCAAATAATATACCCTCTGGACATATTGCCCACTTACTAAACGTACTATAAATCCGATCCTCCATTTCATTTGCTGCAGCGTTAGTAAATGTTAAGCAGAGAATATTTCTCTTATTTTCTAACAGAAGTCTTAATACTCTGTCTATTAAGATCTTTGTTTTACCTGTACCAGCGGATGCACTTACCCATACAGAGAAGTTAGGATTTATGGCATTTGATCTCATTAGGAGTATATAAAGTTTGACTGAAGTGGCATTTTAAGTATAGTAAATAAGATAGTGTTAGTGAAGATATACAGATGGAAAGTTTTTGTGTAAAGGCTCCTGCAAAGATCAATCTTTTTTTACATATTATAAATAGAGAAGAAGGAGGGTATCATTTAATTGAAAGTTTGGTTGTCTTTGCTAAACTTTCTAATTTTTTAGAGATAAAAGTAGGAGAAAAAAACTTTAGATATGATAACTCTACAGTTGAATTTGTAAATTCTGAGTTTAAAATAAATTATCGATATAATACTATAACGAAAGCGTTGAATCTACTGCTGAGGTATGCTCCTATACACACTAAAGTCACTGTGAAGGTTATAAAAAATGTACCAATTGCTGCGGGATTTGGTAGTGGGTCCTCAGATGCTGGAGCTGTGATACGCACGCTAGGAGAGCTGTGGGATATTGATAGGCAAATTTTAAATGATATAGCTTTAAGCGTTGGTGCTGATGTGCCTGCAAGTGTAGATAGTAAGCCAGTTTTTGTTAGAGGTGTTGGTGAGGAATTATGTCCCATTAAACAATGCTCTTTACCCATAAGTCTGGTACTTGTGAAACCAAAAAAAAAGTTTTTGAATACATCAGAAGTATTTTCCAAGTATAAAGAGGATTTCTCTAATCCAATTAAGTGGAGTGATAACACTGAGGAGAATTTGTTAGAGCTTCTTAAAGAGACAAAAAATGACCTTCAAGAAGCAGCAATAGGTTTTGTACCTGAAATTCAGAATGTAATATCAACACTAGAGTCACAAGAAGGTTCTATGGTTTCTCGCATGTCAGGCAGCGGTGTAGCGTGCTTTGGAATGTTCGATAGTGAAGAAAGTGCAAAAGCTGCAGCGGCAAATATCAAAAAGGAATGTCCAGAATGGTGGGTGTGCGACACGCAATTAATAGTTTGATTTATGCCCTTAATTTCCAAGAAGAAAAATCTTATAGATGGTTACAGGGAAGGAAGGTTTTGGATAAATAATCAAGAATATCATGGCTCAATTATAATTTTTCCTAAAAAGGTGATTAAATTGAAAGAAAGTGATATAAATATCAAGGAACATTTTAAATCTTTTTTAACAGAGGAAATAGAAATTTTGATAATAGGTACTGGTAAAACACGCAATATACCAAGTTCTTCAGTGAAGTCCTATCTTATGGAACAAAAAGGTTTAAATTTTGAATTTATGACGACTAGTGCAGCATGCAGAACCCATAATGTTTTAATATCTGAAGATAGGTTTGTTGTCAGTTATCTGATAGCATGTTAGAGATATTTACACAGAGTTTTTTTATAAAAAGTTTAATTGCGGTAATTATGATTAGCCTAGTAACCGGAGCTCTAGGGTCATTTATGATATGGCAAAGGTTATCGTATTTGGGTGATAGTTTATCCCATTCTTCATTGCTTGGTATTGCACTTGCTTTGATCTTTAATATCAGCCCATCGGTAAGTATAATGCTCATTGCAATTATGTTTGCTATACTACTCTCTCTTAATTTTAATAAATTATACTCTGCTGATACGATATTGAACATAGTTACCAATGTAGTTTTATCATCGAGTTTAATACTTATGTCTTTTCTTCCATCAGGTAATAATAGTATTATTAGCTCACTTTTTGGTGATATATTAATGATCGACCGAAATGATATAATATCAATTTTTCTAACCTCCGTAATAGTTACTTTGATATTAATATTTAGATGGCGCTATTGGCTGATGATTTCGATTAATCAAGATTTGGCAACAGTTGAGAAAGTAAATGTTAATTTTGTTAGGCTAGAATTTTTGATTATACTTGCTATCTTTATTGCAATTTCTGCTCAATTAATAGGAATATTACTCATTGCTGCATTTTTGTTAATACCTGCTGCATCAGCAAGACTCATTTCAAAAACTCCGATGCAAATGATTATTGTTGCAACAGTTTTTTCTGTGATTTCTGGAGTATCAGGTTTGATATTATCTGCAAGTTTTGACTTATTAACTGGACCTGCAATTATACTTATTGCAGCTGTGTATTTAATCATTGCTTATTTTATAAGATTGGTGTTAAGTAGATCGACTTAATTTTAGTCTCGGAAGTTCATAATTCATTAACAAATGAGTGTAACTATCTGAGCGTAGAGTAGTTTTTGCTACGTTATTTTTATGTGCTAATTGTTAATTTGTGGAGTGAAAGATATGGCCGAAGGATTTTTTTCTAGATATATAGGACAGCCTATAAAAAATTTTTATAATTATGTTACGGGAAAGAAAGAAGTGTCTGATGATATGCAGAATACAGCAAATCAAGAAAGCTCAGAATTGTTGGAAACTGATGTGCAATCAAATGATGTACCACCAAGTAGTGATAATATAATATAGATGGCATGAGAATCACGCCATCTAAAGTTAAAAAATTCCTTGAGAAACCCGATACTTTAAGTGGTGTATTAATTCATGGGAGTGACAATAGTAAAGTCGATATTTTTGTACAGGAAATAATTGCCAACTTGAATGAGTATTCAGTTCAGGTGATGGATTTTGCAGTAGTAAATAAGTCGCCTGGCTTGTTATTTTCCGAGTTGGCAAACATTTCGATGTTTACTAAAAAAAGGTTAGTTAAGCTGATAAATGTCAGTGGAAGTATATCTAAAGAGTTAAGAAACATATTGGATCATAATATAGGCGATCATTATATAGTGATGATAGCAAACGATCTTTCATATAGCTCTGCAACTAAAAGTTATATGGAAAGCTCAAAAATTTTCGGTGTAATTGCCTGCTATAAGGACAGCAGTAGCAATCTTTGTGATATTATATCAAGTTACTTGAAGCAAAATGATATAGAGTACACAAGTGAGATAATCTACCACTTGCAGTCTTATTTTAATCATAGCAAACTGCCTATATATTCAGAGCTTGAAAAATTAGTTTTATATCTAGGAAAAAGAAAAGATCTTAAACTTGCTGATATAGATCTATGCTTTTCAACCTCCGGCAATGATTATGTTACACTTGATAATCTGTGCTCTGCAATAGTGAGTAAAGACATGGGACAATTCATCAAAATTTCCGATGTATTGATATTACAAGAGAATTTTTCACCGATAGCGTTAATCCGTATTATATCAAATTATTTTCTACGACTAGAAAGCGTTTTGCTGTTAATACAAGGTGGAATGAATGAACAAGCTGCAATTGACCAGCTGAGTCCTCCATTGTTCTTCAAGCAATTGCAGAGTTTTAAATCTCATCTAAAAAGTTTGCAGCTTTCAGAGCTTAAGAAGATCTTAGAAAATTTGATGAGCTTGGAAGTGACCTGTAAAAGAACTGACTTGGACCATAAAATGATCTTTCAGCATGAGATTAACTGTTGGTGTCATTCAAATACATCCAGTGCATTTAAACCTTTTGTATGATTTTCTTCTAACCTTGCAACAATGTTCTCTCTACCGATAAAAATTAATAATTTAGCGAGTTCTGGACCTGTTTCTGTTCCTGTTAAAGCGAGGCGCATCTGCATAAATAGATCTTTTGCCTTTATGTCAACTGTCTGTCGAATATTTTTAACCCACTCTGATAATGTGTTTTCATTACAATCACCTTTAGGCAATGAACTTAGCGCTATTTTTATAAACTCTTTATTAAGAACCACAGGCTCTATACCAAATTTGCATATTTTCCACCATTTGGCCACCTCAGAAAACTTTTCTATATTACTCCTTATAAAATACCAAAACTCTGAACCAATTTGACTTAAACTATCTTGCACCATTTCAAATGGCATTTGTTGCAGTACTTTGCTATTTAGCTTATACATTTCACTCAAGCTGAATTGTAAAGGTGCTGAGCTAAATTTTTTAATATCAAATGAGTCAATTAAAGGCTGCATATTAATATGAGCTTCTATCGGATCAGATGTTCCAAGTTTTGCTAAATAGCTAGTTAGCGCCATTGGTTCAATCTCATCTTCTCTTATGGACTTAATATCCAGCCCGCCTTTCCGTTTCGATATTTTGCTATCATCAAAGTGTAGTAGGGGAAGGTGGGCAAAGATAGGAATTTTCGCTTTTAATGCTTGAATCATTTGAATCTGAACTGCGGTATTAGTTACATGATCTTCCCCACGTACAACATGGGTTACATTAAAGTCAATGTCGTCAATAACAGAAGGTAGCATGTACGTATAAATTCCATCTTCTCTTTTTACTACAGGATCGCTGATATGAATTGTTGCAATATTTATTTCGCCTTTAACTTCATCATTCCATTTTACAGTTTTATTTCTATCCAATTTAAATCTGAAATGTGGTTTTCGTCCTTCTTGCTCATAACGAATTTTCTCTTGCTCAGTTAAAAGCAACGCACCTTTATTGTAAATAGGGGGAAGACCTTGTTTTAATTGCAATTTTCGTTTAGTGTCTAATTCTTCTCTTGTTTCATAACATGCATAAATATGACCTTCTTTCATTAACTGTAAGAACACCTCGTTATAGCGCTCAAAACGCTCTGATTGCTTAAAACTTGAATTCCAATTTATGCCAATCCATTTTAGGTCTTCTATGATATTATCTACATATTTGATATCTGAACGCTCAAGATCAGTATCATCAAAACGTAGTAAAAATTTTCCATTTTGATTACGTGTGTACATCCAACAAATGAGTGCAGTGCGTATGTTTCCTACATGTAGGTAGCCAGTTGGGCTTGGAGCGAATCTTGTTAGCATTTAAATGATTACTTTAGTTTATTTTAATTTTATATAAATGTACTGCTAAAGCAAGATTCTTCTTTGTCTTGGTGTTATACCAATTCCCGCTATACAAGCAACGAATAGACAATAATGGAAAAAAAGCCATACTGGAGTAAGTAAAATAGCGAGGTTTAGATGGCATTAAGATCAAAATTATTGGATGAAAAAGTGGTGGAATCAGCAAAAGAGATGCTGAAGAAAGTAAGAAATAATGCGTATGTTGCAAAAAAACTAAATGCTGTAATTGCAGCAAAAAAGCACAGTATAACAGCTGTAGCAAAAATATGTTGCATTTCGAGAAAGGCAATTACTACATGGATAAAGCACATAAAATTTGGAAGAGAAGAAAAATTATTTTCTCCACCTCAACGCCGTAGAAAAACTATATTGAACCAAAGTCAACTTGAACAAATTGAGGTGTGGATAGAGGAAAACCCCAATATTACTATTAGAGAAATGAGAATAAGAATCCAAGAAAGATTTGGTTTGAATATCAGCAAATCCACAATACATCGTAATATGCAAAGAATGAAATTCTCATATATCACACCAAGACCAGTTCATAGTGGACAGGATAAAAATAAGCAAGAGGAGTTTAAAAAAAAACCTCAATGAAACTATTGTCATGCATTCTGAAAAAGAGCTATTTTTCTTCGATGAATCACGGTTTGGTACACATTCAAAAGTTGGACATGGGTGGTTTAAAAAAGGCAGTAGGACACAGGTTAAGGTAAAATTAGGTAGGGAAAATTTTTATCTCTATAGTGCAGTTAATCCCAGAAATGGAGAGAATTTTAGCTTATTTGCACCAAACGTCAACACTGCTTGTATAAATATATTCCTTGAACAGATGTCGCAATATTTAGGAATACGAAAGGCTTTTCTCGTGATGGATTGCGCTAGTTGGCATAAGTCAAAAAGTTTAAAGATACCTAAAAATATCGAAATTATATACCTACCACCATACTCACCTGACCTCAATCCTGTTGAGAGGTTTTGGTTATATATAAAACAGAACATTTTGCGCAATAAAATCTACGATACAATTGTTCTGCTTGAGAGCGCTTTGTGTAAATTTATTACCTCTATTTCCCCTTCCACGGTTAAACAACTCTGCAATGCTTCTTATTTGGTTCATTAATAATGAGAGTTGGTATTAGTTGCTACAAAGTACAGCGAACATGAAACCTTTTTGTTAGAGTTCCATGATCTGCCTAAAATACTCTGAAAGCACGGCTTTAGTTATTTACTCTAAATATATTATACGTATACTTGTTATTAAATTAAATTTGAAATGATAAGAAATGAGTGAATTTAAATCGATCCGCAATATTGCAATAATTGCACACGTTGACCACGGAAAAACTACTTTACTTGATAACATGTTAAAACAAAGTGGCACGTTTCGTGAGAATCAAGAAGTTCAAGAACGAGTGATGGATAGTGGTGATCAAGAACGTGAACGTGGGATTACAATACTTGCAAAATGTACGTCAATAATGTGGGGTGATGAGAAAATCAATATCATTGATACACCAGGACATGCGGATTTTGGTGGAGAGGTAGAAAGGGTGCTCTGCATGGCAGATGGTGTATTACTACTGGTTGATGCTGCAGAAGGTCCAATGCCACAGACTAAGTTTGTGTTGTCAAAAGCACTAAAGGCAAATTTAAAACCGATTGTGATAATCAATAAGGTTGATCGACCAGACAGCAGAATTGATGAAGTACTAAATGAAATATATGAGTTATTTTTTAACCTTGATGCAACCAACGAGCAACTAGATTTTCCAGTACTCTATGCTTCAGGTAGAAATGGTTGGTGTGCTAAGGAGCTATCTGATGAGAGAAAAGATTTAAGCCCATTATTTTCAACGGTGATAGATTACATAAAACCTTCCGTTTATGATCAAAATGCACCTTTTGCTATGCTAGTTACTTTACTTGAATCTGATAAATTTCTTGGCAGAATATTGACAGGAAAGATTTACCAAGGAATCGCGCAAGTTAACTCAGATCTTAAGGTAATTGATCTTGATGGTCAAGTGGTTGAGCGAGGGAGATTAACTAAGTTACTCTCATTTTCTGGCTTAAAACGCGTTCCAGTAGAGCAAGCTGTAGCTGGTGATATCATTGCCATTGCAGGACTTGAGAAAGCTTCAGTTTCAGACACTATAGCAGCACCAGAAGTTACAACTGCGATCAGCTCAACTCCAGTTGACCCGCCAACAATGGCGATTACTATAAGCGTTAATGACTCACCTTTTGCTGGGCAAGAGGGAACAAAACTTACCTCAACTGTTATAAAAGATCGTTTATATGCAGAAGCAGAAACAAACGTTGCAATTACTGTAACTTTGGCTCCAAGTGGTGAAGCATTTGAAGTAGGTGGACGTGGTGAGTTGCAGCTTGGGGTACTGATTGAAAATATGAGAAGGGAAGGTTTTGAACTTTCAGTTTCACGGCCTCGAGTGCTGTTTAAAGAAGAAGATGGCAAAAAACTTGAACCTATAGAGGAAGTAGTAATTGATGTAGATGATGAGTATAGTGGAATCATCATGGAAAAACTTAGCTTTCGAAAAGGTGAAGTAACTGACATGAGACCTTCTGGTAGTGGCAGAACTAGGTTGACATTTTTAGTGCCATCAAGGGGATTAATTGGCTATCAAGGAGAATTTTTAACTGATTCTCGCGGCACTGGTATAATCAACCGTTTATTTCACAGTTATGCTCCACATAAAGGTTCAATTTCCGGAAGGCGTAATGGGGTTTTAATTTCAACAGATAAAGGAGAAGCAGTAGCGTATGCAATTTTCAATCTGCAAGATAGGGGAATTATGTTTGTTAAGCCACAAGATAAGGTATATTGTGGTATGATTGTCGGTCAGCATAGTCGTGACAATGATTTAGAAATAAATGTACTTAAAGGTAAGCAATTAACAAACGTAAGAGCTTCAGGTAGCGATGAAGCTATAAAGCTTACTCCACCAAAAATAATGACACTGGAGGATATGATAGCATATATAGACGATGATGAATTGGTAGAAGTAACTCCAAAATCTATACGTTTGCGTAAGAAGTTCCTCGATCCAAATGAACGTAAGCGTGCAGGAAGGGCGAAGAATAAAGAGTAATCAACGTTCCTGATAAAAATCTGGATGAGCTACTCGGATAACACCATCATAAAGGGAACCAGTGTCAGTTACTTGAGCAGGTACTGGGACGACAAGAGAAGGCTACAAAGGTGTCATGCAAGTGGCTCATCCAGCTTTTTTATAATCATCGAAAACATTGTATTTTAACATTACTTTTATACTTATAAGTTTCTAGGCACTGGGTCTGTTGTAGACTTACTTTTACTTTACCCCCTTATTTTACCACTCCGCCTGTATATTTTTATATGAGGATTTTTGCAAAAGTTTCGCATTTTTTGTAACATGATTTTCAGTATGTGTAACCTAAATGCAAATTGATCACGAAACTAGTGTAATTATTGAGGCCATAGAGAAATTTGGTGGTGAGGCAAGGCTTGTTGGTGGATGTGTTAGAGATTCAATTTTACAGCGTGAAATTCACGACATTGATCTTGCTACTAATCTGCTGCCTAATCAAACAATTAAAGCGCTCAAGCTTTGCAATATAAAGAGTATTCCAACTGGTCTGAAACATGGAACTATCACTGCAATTTTACACAAGAGGTCCTTTGAGATTACAACGCTAAGGCATGATGTAAAGTGTGACGGTAGACATGCGAAGGTAGAGTTTACTAATGATTGGCAAGCTGATGCTTCAAGGCGCGATTTTACGTTTAATGCTCTTTATGCAGACAAGCATGGCCATATATACGACTACTTTGGTGGCATTCAGGACTTAAAAGCACGAAAGTTAAACTTTATAGGTAACGCTGAAGATAGGATTAAGGAAGACTATCTACGTATTTTAAGAGCGTTTCGTTTTCACGCTAAAATATGCATAGGAGATTTAAGTGATGAAATATTGGATGTGTGCAAAAAGCATTCACACATGATTCAAAACCTCTCCGGAGAGAGAATAAGAGAAGAAATATTTAAGTTGTTGGAATGCAATGATCCTGCTCCAACACTTAAGAGCATGCAAAAATATGATGTTTTACAAAAAATTATTCCAAAAGAAGTAAAATGCGAAATTTTATCTTCACCACTTCTTATCAACACTAAACCTCCTACAAAACCCTCAGCGTATGGCCATACGCCTTTCCTAGATGATGCACTAACAAAATTAGCGTTGCTTGTTAGGACTGCTGAAGATAGAGCGAGTCTTGGGGAAGAAGTGAGCAAGTTTTTACGTCTTTCAAATAAGCAAAAGAAAAAAATATTATTTTTATTATCAAACAATATCAAAACAGAGCTTTCAGAAAAAGAGCAAAAGAAATACATATCTTTATTTGGTCAGGAATTATATTGTGACTTGATAAGGATTTGTGGTATTGAGTCTGGAACAAATGTTGATGAGTATATTTCATTTGCTAAGATGTTTAACATTCCAAAATTTCCTTTATCTGGTGATGATTTAATAATCATAGGTCATCAACCAGGAAAAAATTTAGGTAGAAACTTGGAATTGCTACGACAACACTGGGAAGACAGCTCCTACACTTTAACAAAGGAGGAGCTGTTGCTTTATGCTAAGAGCCTACTCTAGTTACTCTCTGAATGTTTGATGAAGTAGTGTGACTCATGGAAGAATTAGGTGGTAATTTGTATTTTTTTTGAGCTTTCTCTGTTAATTGATACTCGTTTACTCCTCCTTGAGTCTGATTACACATTCCCTGATCTGGGGATAAAAATTTATCTCTTATACTTGATGCCAGTACTTGAACCTTATCTGAAAAACATTTCATTTCAGCTTCCGTTAACTTCTGCACAACAAATTTTTTGACTGAATCATTATTGCTATTATTTTTGTGAGCTAAAAAGTCTGTGAAAGAATGTATTACTGCTTTACTATCTTCTTCATTTAAATATAACCCTTTTGCACACTCTTCAACAAAAAATACCTGTTCGATAGAATGCTTTTTACCAACTTTTTCAACAATTGTGTTAACCTTAATTTCTATAATCGCTCTTCCAGATTTCATCAAATTACTTTTCAATAACTCAAGTAATTTATCACTTTCAAATTTACCATCACCTTGATTTGATAAAGATTTTATAGTTTCATCAAGCACGTTATGGCAAAAGTGTTTTCCTTCAAATTCAGGAAAACCTTCTTTCAACTCCTTGTTTTTCTTAGATAAAAAGTTATTGAGATCCTCATTACCAAGAAGCTTGTTCTTGACTTTTGAAAAAGTTGATTTACTAGATCCTGTAGTTGATTTTGCAGTAGATGCTCTACTCATTGTATCCGGTGCTTTATTTTTTTTATTAATAACTTCTGACTTTTTACTATCATTTTTTTGCCTGTTTTGTAAATTTTGTTGTCCACCTTCAGCTATTGAACTTTCAATCTGTTGATTTTTTAATGTCAAATTTTCATTAAGTGTTTTTGTACTATCCGTAATAGATAATACTGCAACACTTTTCGCTTTTTCTTGTTCTGCACTCAGATGTTCAACTTGTTCTTGCAACTTTTTATTCTCCCCTTGTGAAAACTCTAAATTTTTCTCCAAATCTGCCTTCTGTTTTTCTATTTTAGCTCTATTTTTTTCTAATGCCTGTACTTGTTCTTGTAGACTAGTAATCTTACTTTCTAATTCTTTTTTCTCTGTTTCAGTAGCATTTAGTTTACTAATTGAATCACTTTTGTCTTTCTCTAATTGTTGTTTAAGATTCTCTACTTCAGCATCTTTTTTCTTAGCTTGTTTTTTCAATTTGTTAACTTCATCTTCTAAGTCTTTTTTCTTTTTTTCAGCAGTATTTAGTTTACTACTTGAATCTTTTAATTGATTTGTTAGATCAGTATTTTTTTGCTCTAATTGTTGCTGAACACTTTCCAATTTTTTTTCTAAATTTAGTATTTTTTCCTCAGCTTGTGTGAATTCTGCTTGTTTCTCCTTAAGTTGATTTTCTAGTTGCTTTATCTTAGTATCAGACTCGTTGTTTAACTTACTAAATTTACTCTTAAGTTCTGTGTTTTGCGCTCGTAGGCTTTTATTCTCTTTCTTCACAGTTTCATTTATGTCTTTATTTGTATCAGTAAGTGAAATAATTAAAGTGCCTTGCTCTTCTATTTTTTTCTTTTGTGCAATTATAGTTTGCTGTTGTTCGTTATTTTAGTCTCCATTTCCTTTTTCTCTTGTTCTAATACTTCATTTAATTGCGTTAAACTACATATTTTCGCATCTTTTTTTTCTATCTCTACTGAGAGCATTTCTATTTTATTCGCAAATTCTTTACTGCGCTCAGTTAATTTTTTCTGCAAATGTAATATCTCCTCAGACTTCCCCTTAAACTGTGCTGAAAATTCTTCTCCTCGTTTTTGTGTAATTTCTGCCAATTCTCTATAGTTCTTTGCCAGTTCTTTAATTGTGGAGTTTAATTGTTCTTTTTCCTCTTCTAAAAGATCACTCTCTAACTCTAATACCAATTCCCGCTATACAAGCAACGAATAGACAATAATGGAAAAAAAGCCATACTGGAGTAAGTAAAATAGCGAGGTTTAGATGGCATTAAGATCAAAATTATTGGATGAAAAAGTGGTGGAATCAGCAAAAGAGATGCTGAAGAAAGTAAGAAATAATGCGTATGTTGCAAAAAAACTAAATGCTGTAATTGCAGCAAAAAAGCACAGTATAACAGCTGTAGCAAAAATATGTTGCATTTCGAGAAAGGCAATTACTACATGGATAAAGCACATAAAATTTGGAAGAGAAGAAAAATTATTTTCTCCACCTCAACGCCGTAGAAAAACTATATTGAACCAAAGTCAACTTGAACAAATTGAGGTGTAGATAGAGGAAAACCCCAATATTACTATTAGAGAAATGAGAATAAGAATCCAAGAAAGATTTGGTTTGAATATCAGCAAATCCACAATACATCGTAATATGCAAAGAATGAAATTCTCATATATCACACCAAGACCAGTTCATAGTGGACAGGATAAAAATAAGCAAGAGGAGTTTAAAAAAAAACCTCAATGAAACTATTGTCATGCATTCTGAAAAAGAGCTATTTTTCTTCGATGAATCACGGTTTGGTACACATTCAAAAGTTGGACATGGGTGGTTTAAAAAAGGCAGTAGGACACAGGTTAAGGTAAAATTAGGTAGGGAAAATTTTTATCTCTATAGTGCAGTTAATCCCAGAAATGGAGAGAATTTTAGCTTATTTGCACCAAACGTCAACACTGCTTGTATAAATATATTCCTTGAACAGATGTCGCAATATTTAGGAATACGAAAGGCTTTTCTCGTGATGGATTGCGCTAGTTGGCATAAGTCAAAAAGTTTAAAGATACCTAAAAATATCGAAATTATATACCTACCACCATACTCACCTGACCTCAATCCTGTTGAGAGGTTTTGGTTATATATAAAACAGAACATTTTGCGCAATAAAATCTACGATACAATTGTTCTGCTTGAGAGCGCTTTGTGTAAATTTATTACCTCTCTTTCCTCTTCCACGGTTAAACAACTCTGCAATGCTTCTTATTTGGTTCATTAATAATGAGAGTTGGTATAAGTCTTCAATCTGCTGTGCTTGATTATTACAGAGCCCAATAAACACTTCGAGTACCTGACTTACACCTTTCAGTTCCTCATTTAATTCTTTATTCTTATCCTCTAATTCCTTTTTTCCTTCAAATTCTGAACTAGCTTGGAAGTTTTTACCCTCTATTTTATCATATTTAGTCTGCGTAGTTTTATTTTTACTCATTATCTCAGTCTGAACTCCATTATCCACAATAACTTTATTGTGGTGTAGGATACTCTCTGCCCATTGATTCCACCTCCCTGGCAATATTCGTCCGATTGTTTTTAGATATAGCCAAGCAAGAACAGTGGACAAGCTGTATTTTTTTTCCTTTTGTTTAATACTAGGTTCGTAATGAACCTTATTGTTAGCATTTAGCATAAAATTACCTAATTTTTAAAGTATTAAAGTTATATATATTAATATAATTATTAAATAAATTATAATATAAATGTTAAATTGTGTGAAAGTTTTTATAGATTTTAAGCAGAAATACACATGTTCGTAAGCACAGAATTTGCTTTTTCTATTGCTCTTGCTAACATTTCTTGTTCATTGTTCTGATTTTTCACGTTGATTACCTGAGCTGCCAAATTTGCAGGGAAAGTGACCAAACTAACTTCCCATAGCTCCACTTGTCTTAACACTCGAGCTCCGCTCTCATGATCAACATCATACTCTATTGGTATATAGCCAATCGAAAGTCCGTTAATAGTTCCAGTTTTGAGCATTAAATATGCTTCCTCTGCTTTTTGAATACCCAAAAGCAAATGTGCAGTTATATATAGGCCAATATCATTTTCGCAAATATCTGTAATATTACCTATAGGCTCGCTCGGATTATGCTGCCAAAGAAGTTTTATCTGACTTTTATTTAAGTTGTTCTTAGAACCTGTACATGATCTCAAGAAAGGAATAAACTAAGAACCTGTACATGATCTCAAGAAAGGAATAAACTAAGAGATAATGTATATAAGTTAGGATATATGAGGAGTGTATACCCAAGTGATATAAGTCGGGAAAGATTTGAGATTATATTACCAGATCTAGAATCCTGTAGAAAAAAAACAAAACCAAGAAAACTGGATTTATATGAGTTATTTTGCGGTGTACTTTATGTGCTAAAAAGTGGCTGTCAGTGGCGAATGCTACCAAAAGAGTTTCCAAAATGGCGCAATTGTTACGATTACTTCAAGAGATGGAGTAAAAAACCGAATGAAGATAGAGAAAGTGTTCTAGAAATTGTCTTAAAAAAAATTAGTTGGAGAGGTTCGTTTCAACAGTGGTCGGAATACAAAAACAAGCTTCTGCATCATTGATGCTCAAAGTGTAAAAAACACCGATATTGCTGAAGAAAAAGGTTATGATGCCGGCAAGAAAATTTCAGGAATAAAGCGTCATATTGCAGTAGATACGCAAGGTTTGCCACATGCAATTTATATTACTACAGCTAATATCGGAGATCGTACTGCTGCTGTAGAGATGATTTGTAACGCAAGAAAAAATCTTTCCGAAGTTCAAAATATACTAGTTGATGCAGGTTATACAGGAGAAAATTTTGCAACTCAAATAAAAACGACTATTGGTGCAACCGTTGAAGTAATAAAACGAAGTGAATTACATACCTTTGTTGTATTGCCAAAAAGGTGGGTTGTAGAGCGTTCTTTTGCTTGGCTGGAAAAGTGTAGACGGTTATGGAAAAATTGCGAGCGTAAACTCAATACTAGACTACAAATGGTCGTTCTAGCTTTTACTGCCTTGCTCCTCAAAAGATTATGAACAGGCTCTTAAATGCTCCGGGTAATATCAGATCATTTTGCTTATCAACTATATTAAAAACGCTCGCATAGCCAGAAAATACTCCGTTTTCTTCTATGCTTTTTATTGATAATGGTGAATAGAGAAATTTCTTATTCATAAGTCCTCCTTGTAAATTATGGTATTGGGTTTGCCAGCGCTCTGAGCCAGCTTAAAATGTTGTATAGATTGTTTTCCTATATCTCAGGATGAGTATAAGACACTGCAATATAATTCTATTGTATGCAGTGCTTTGAAAATGGGGAAGTACTTTTTTTAGTTATAGAATTTGTCGTTTTATGTACAGAAGGGTAGGGTTTGCTGCGCGTTAGGTTGCTCAACAGCAGCGTTTTCCAGATTTGTAGAAACAGCTTCATTTGTAGGATTAATTATTTTTCCTAAAAGGAAGCCAAATCCCAAAGAAACAGCGGCTATAAAACCATTCATTAATGACTCTGTCCATGTTTCTCCCTCGTATTCTTGATAGATTTTAGAATATATCATTGTGCCTAAGAATACTCCAATCATTGATCCAACCAGTTTACTTGTTTCAGCTACTCTCTGTCTTCTCAACTCAACTTCTCTTAGAATTTCATTATTGGCTTCATTCGGGTTTAAATTTCTTTCCAACTCTTCTGATGTTTTCTCCTCAGCATCTTGGGATTTTATTGATGAACTTTTCTGTAAGTTTTCTAATTCTTGTGTGTCCATCAACACCTCACTATTAAAGCTTAAGTACAAATCATACAGCACTATAATTGTTTAGTCAAGGTAAATACTAGTATATTAAGTAAATATTTACTATATTAATATGAATACTTAAATTCACAACTAATTGTTTGGGGAAATAAAAAGATTGTGTTTTGTAGGTGATTTGCGTAGCGGAAGGTGTTACCCCAGCTTTACAACACTGGGATAACGATAAAGGTAGCTATATGCTCTGTCCTTGAATATTTTGTTGTTCAGTGACAACATTTTCCAAATTTGTAGGAACAGCAAAACGATTAGTCAATGCTCTTCTTACCAAAGGGGAGTGTTAAATAAACTGTGTCAAGCCGCATTTTTAGTTCAACTCAATTTTCAGTCTGTTGGGAAAGAAAATGTCAAGCTGAGACATAGTTAATGCCCAATTAGGCAAAGCTGTAGTCCACTTTTGCTCTACCTTTTTTATAGCACAATATACCTGTTTGTACAAGGCATTTGTATTAGTAAATGAGCCCTTAGTTTTAGTAAATTTCCTAATTTGTCTATGCAATCCCTCAATTGGATTGGTGGTGTAAATCAGCTTCCTAACTGGTCCAGAATACTTAAAATAACCAGACAAATTTTCCCAATTGTTTTGCCATGATTTTGTAACCAAGGGATATTTTTCACTCCATTTTTCTTCCAGCTCAAGCAAATAATTCTCAGCAATCTCTTTACTTGAAGCACGATATATTTTTTTCAAATCATTTATGAAGGGAACGTTCAAAAAAGTGTGTCAAACCGCATTTTCAATTCAACTCAATTTTTAACCTGCCAGGAAAAAAGATATCAAGTTGAGACATAGTTAAAGCCCAGTTAGGCAAAGCAGTAATCCACTTTTGCTCTACCTTTTTTATAGCACAATATACCTGTTTGTACAAGGCATTTGTACTGGTAAATGAACCTTTAGTTTTAGTAAATTTTCTGATCTGTCTATGCAACCCCTCAATTGGATTGGTGGTGTAAATCATCTTCCTAACTGGCCCAGAATACTTAAAATAACTAGATAAATTTTCCCAATTGTTTTGCCACGATTTTGTAACTAAGGGATATTTTTCACTCCATTTTTCTTCCAGCTCAAGCAAATAATTCTCAGCGATTTCTTTACTTGAAGCACGATATATTTTTTTCAAATCATTCATGAAAACTTTTACATCTTTGCTAGATACATATTTCAGTGAATTCCTTATCTGATGCACTATACATAGCTGTACTTCTGCTTTAGGAAATACACTATTTATAGCTGTAGGAAAGCTTTTTAGTCCATCAATGCAGGCAATTAAAATATCTTCTACTCCTCTTTCTTTGAGGTCATTTAGAACTCCCAACCAGAAGTTAGCTCCCTCACTTTCAGCCAAATAAAAACCTAATACTTCTTTTCTGCCATTTTGATTTATACCCAATATATTATACATGCATTTACTTACGCAATGTCCGTCCTCCTTGACCTTAAAAAACATGCCATCCATGAACACTATTGGATACACTGATTGCAGTGGACGGCTGCGCCATTCATTGATTATTGGTAGCAATTTACCAGTAATACTGGATATCTCTGCTGCTGATATTTTATGGTCATATATTTCCTCAACGTGTGAAGCTATGTCTCTGTATCCCATGCCACTGGCGTATGTACTTAAGACCTTTGCTTCAAGTTCTGGATGTAGGCTCGTTTGCCTTTTTTTGACTATTTGCGGTTCAAAGTTTCCCTCCCTATCTCTTGGTGTTATACCAATTCCCGCTATACAAGCAACGAATAGACAATAATGGAAAAAAAGCCATACTGGAGTAAGTAAAATAGCGAGGTTTAGATGGCATTAAGATCAAAATTATTGGATGAAAAAGTGGTGGAATCAGCAAAAGAGATGCTGAAGAAAGTAAGAAATAATGCGTATGTTGCAAAAAAACTAAATGCTGTAATTGCAGCAAAAAAGCACAGTATAACAGCTGTAGCAAAAATATGTTGCATTTCGAGAAAGGCAATTACTACATGGATAAAGCACATAAAATTTGGAAGAGAAGAAAAATTATTTTCTCCACCTCAACGCCGTAGAAAAACTATATTGAACCAAAGTCAACTTGAACAAATTGAGGTGTGGATGGAGGAAAACCCCAATATTACTATTAGAGAAATGAGAATAAGAATCCAAGAAAGATTTGGTTTGAATATCAGCAAATCCACAATACATCGTAATATGCAAAGAATGAAATTCTCATATATCACACCAAGACCAGTTCATAGTGGACAGGATAAAAATAAGCAAGAGGAGTTTAAAAAAAAACCTCAATGAAACTATTGTCATGCATTCTGAAAAAGAGCTATTTTTCTTCGATGAATCACGGTTTGGTACACATTCAAAAGTTGGACATGGGTGGTTTAAAAAAGGCAGTAGGACACAGGTTAAGGTAAAATTAGGTAGGGAAAATTTTTATCTCTATAGTGCAGTTAATCCCAGAAATGGAGAGAATTTTAGCTTATTTGCACCAAACGTCAACACTGCTTGTATAAATATATTCCTTGAACAGATGTCGCAATATTTAGGAATACGAAAGGCTTTTCTCGTGATGGATTGCGCTAGTTGGCATAAGTCAAAAAGTTTAAAGATACCTAAAAATATCGAAATTATATACCTACCACCATACTCACCTGACCTCAATCCTGTTGAGAGGTTTTGGTTATATATAAAACAGAACATTTTGCGCAATAAAATCTACGATACAATTGTTCTGCTTGAGAGCGCTTTGTGTAAATTTATTACCTCTCTTTCCCCTTCCACGGTTAAACAACTCTGCAATGCTTCTTATTTGGTTCATTAATAATGAGAGTTGGTATTAGCAGCTCAAATGAACCTGCACTCGTGCGTAAAGTTTTTGCATTTCTCCCATTTCTTCGGTTATTTTCTTCACTTTTAGCTGACATGTGGCTTTCTATTTCACCTTCCAGACTTGCCTCTAGCAACCTTTTTATAAACGGTGTTAATGCTCCATCTCTTCCTGTCAATGGTCTTCCTTCTCGTATAGATGACAGGATATTTGTTTCTAATTCTTTATAATCTACCAACCCATTAGTTCTATTTGCTTGACTCATATCAAACCTCCATTTTTTATATCAATTTATTACTTTTTTTTCGGTTTGACACACTTTTTTGAACGTTCCCCGATATATTTTTTTCAAATCATTTATGAAAACTTTTACATCTTTGCTAGATACATACTTCAGTGAATTCCTTATCTGATGCACTATGCATAGCTGTACTTCTGCTTTAGGAAATACACTATTTATAGCGGTAGGAAAGCTTTTTAGCCCATCAATACAGGCAATTAGAATATCTTCTACTCCTCTTTCTTTGAGGTCATTTAGTACTCCCAACCAGAAGTTAGCTCCTTCACTTTCAGCCAAATAAAAACCTAATACTTCTTTTCTGCCATTTTGATTTATGCCCAATATATTATACATACATTTACTTATGCAATGTCCGTCCTCCTTGACCTTAAAAAACATGCCATCCATAAATACTATTGGATACACTGATTGCAGTGGGCGGCTGCGCCATTCATTGATTACTGGTAGCAGTTTATCGGTAATACTAGATATCTCTGCTGCTGATATTTTGTGGTCATATATTTCCTCAACATGTGAAGCTATATCTCTGTATCCCATGCCACTGGCATATGTGCTTAAGACCTTTGCTTCAAGTTCTGGATGTAGGCTTGTTTGCCTTTTTTTGACTATTTGTGGTTCAAAGCTTCCCTCCCTATCTCTTGGTGTTATACCAACTCTCATTATTAATGAACCAAATAAGAAGCATTGCAGAGTTGTTTAACCGTGGAAGGGGAAAGAGAGGTAATAAATTTACACAAAGCGCTCTCAAGCAGAACAATTGTATCGTAGATTTTATTGCGCAAAATGTTCTGTTTTATATATAACCAAAACCTCTCAACAGGATTGAGGTCAGGTGAGTATGGTGGTAGGTATATAATTTCGATATTTTTAGGTATCTTTAAACTTTTTGACTTATGCCAACTAGCGCAATCCATCACGAGAAAAGCCTTTCGTATTCCTAAATATTGCGACATCTGTTCAAGGAATATATTTATACAAGCAGTGTTGACGTTTGGTGCAAATAAGCTAAAATTCTCTCCATTTCTGGGATTAACTGCACTATAGAGATAAAAATTTTCCCTACCTAATTTTACCTTAACCTGTGTCCTACTGCCTTTTTTAAACCACCCATGTCCAACTTTTGAATGTGTACCAAACCGTGATTCATCGAAGAAAAATAGCTCTTTTTCAGAATGCATGACAATAGTTTCATTGAGGTTTTTTTTTAAACTCCTCTTGCTTATTTTTATCCTGTCCACTATGAACTGGTCTTGGTGTGATATATGAGAATTTCATTCTTTGCATATTACGATGTATTGTGGATTTGCTGATATTCAAACCAAATCTTTCTTGGATTCTTATTCTCATTTCTCTAATAGTAATATTGGGGTTTTCCTCTATCCACACCTCAATTTGTTCAAGTTGACTTTGGTTCAATATAGTTTTTCTACGGCGTTGAGGTGGAGAAAATAATTTTTCTTCTCTTCCAAATTTTATGTGCTTTATCCATGTAGTAATTGCCTTTCTCGAAATGCAACATATTTTTGCTACAGCTGTTATACTGTGCTTTTTTGCTGCAATTACAGCATTTAGTTTTTTTGCAACATACGCATTATTTCTTACTTTCTTCAGCATCTCTTTTGCTGATTCCACCACTTTTTCATCCAATAATTTTGATCTTAATGCCATCTAAACCTCGCTATTTTACTTACTCCAGTATGGCTTTTTTTCCATTATTGTCTATTCGTTGCTTGTATAGCGGGAATTGGTATTAGCAGCTCAAATGAGCCTGCACTCGTGCGTAAAGTTTTTGCGTTTCTCCCATTTCTTCGGTTATTTTCTTCACTTTCAGCTGACATGTAGCTTTCTATTTCACCTTCCAGACTTGCCTCTAGCAACCTTTTTATAAACGGTGTTAATGCTCCATCTCTTCCTGTCAATGGTCTTCCTTCTCGTATAGATGACAGGATATTTGTTTCTAATTCTTTATAATCTACCAAACCAGTAGTTCTATTTGCTTGACTCATATCAAACCTCCATTTTTTATATCAATTTATTACTTTTTTTTTCGGTTTGACACACTTTTTTGAACGTTCCCTACCAAGCCGTTGACAATGCAGCACCAATTCCAGCTCCAGTTGCAGCTATAAGACCAGAGCCTAATAATTCCATATTTGTTTCAGCGCTGTTGCTAGTTATACTGTTAATTAACATCATCGTGCCTGCTCCTAAAGCTGCTACTAACCCAATCCTTGATGGTTTACTTGTTGCATCAAGAGAATATTGTACTACCTCTCTAAGCTCTGAATTCCTGTTTTCTAACGCTACTGCTATTGATGCTGGTAACATAATCATTATTGGCATGGATAACAGTCCTCCAAGTGTTGTACCAATAATTTCACTCACTTTTGATTTTCCAAGATTAACTCCTAAGGCTGTTATACCTAATACTCCAATTGAGCTGATAATCCTTATATTTCTTTCTTCCGTTTCTCTCACATGCGCCTCATATTGTATTGTAGCTTCTGCTAACGCTAACCCAATACTATTTGGTTGCTGTGGAATCTGATTTACTCGCCCTAACTCTTGTGAAGTTTTCCCTCCAATACTTTTGACGGCATCTTCTAAGTCTAATAACGATCTGTTATTTAACCTTACGTTATCTTGACTATCACACAGGATAATGCAGTCTAAAATTGTCATTCTCAGATTGTTCATTTCTATATCATCATTAATATGATCTTTTAATATACCTATAATCTCTAATGCTCGCTCCTTCATATCTCCTTCTTCTTCTGCATTAATTGGTGCAAGTATGAGAAAAATTATTCCAAGCAACTCTTGTTGTAAGTTTTTTAAATCCATAATAATTATCATTAATATTGAGTTAAATAATATAGTACTATAGTTACTTAATCAAATTAATTATTAAGATATTAAAGAGTAATATCCTTAGCCGTAAAATACAAAAATAACTGACGGGTTCTTTATAATTAGAAATATTAAGGAATTTACTAAATAAAAAAGGTAAAAGAATGTTATCTACTTTTCAGAGTCAGCTATTTAGCTAACTCTGAAGAGTAGGAAAGAGCTATATGCTCTGTCCTTGAATATTTGTTTGTTCAATAGTAGTACTTTCCAAATTTTGTAAAGATTCAAATTCTTCTTGCATATTCAGTATGTCTTCTATTACTTGCTGATCTTCATCTCTTTCTTCTAATTGAAATGCTGCTGCTTCTTGAGGTGCTTCTAGCAGTTTTTTTAATATTTCTGTGCGCAGTTTCTCTGTTATTGATTTCCACTGTAGCATTACTAGCATTTCATTTTGCAGCACTGACATTTTCTGTAGTGTTTTCACTTTTTCTGACAGTCCTTTATTTTCTTTTTGCAATGCTTCTATTTTTCTTTGCTGATACTGATTATCTGAATTTGTCATTGGTAATCCATGCATAACCTACTCCAAGTTAAAATTTAGACATTATTAATTAAGTGATACAGTTTCTTTAGTCAAGATAAGCATCAATATATTATGAAATTAGGATTAACAACTAAAAGAATAGAATGAAATATCAGGCAATATCCTCTATAATTAAACTTTTAAGATGGAAAAATGACAATTCGTGTAGGAATTAATGGTCTTGGTAGAATAGGCAGAAGTGTATTGCGTGCTATTTTTGAAGTAGAAAACTATAGCGAGCAAATAGAAGTTGTGGCGGTAAATGGGTCGCTCAGTGCTGAGCAGAATGCACATTTGATTAAATATGACTCTGTTCATGGCAAATTTAACGGCGATATTGATTTTAACGAGTCTGAAAATTGGCTATCTATAAACGGCAAGAAATTTTCTTTATATAGAGAACGTAGCCCTGAAAATATTCCTTGGAATATTGATGTAGTGCTTGAATGCACTGGTGCATTCAACAAGCGTGCGGAAGCAGCAAAGCATAATGCAGAGAGAGTAATTGTCTCTGCTCCAGTTTCAGATGCTGATGTAACTGTAGTTTACGGCGTAAATAACGATATGCTAAAAAAGGAGCATAAAGTGATCTCAGCAGGTTCTTGTACTACAAACTGTCTGGCTCCGATTGTACACATTTTACACTCCAATCTAGGTATAAAAAGCGGTTTTATGACCACTATACATGCCTATACGAATGATCAAAATATTCTTGATGGTAATCATAAAGACTTGCGTAGAGCAAGGGCTTGTGGCCTTTCTATGGTGCCAACTACAACTGGAGCAGCAAAAACAATTGGTTCTGTGATTCCTGAGTTAAAGGGTAAGCTAGATGGTACTGCTATTAGAGTTCCGGTTAGCAACGTTTCTATGGTTGATTTTAAATTTACGACTGATAAGAAGGTAACAGCTAGAGAAATAAATGAAATGTTTAAGGATGCAGCTCTCTCCTCTACGTCATTCCAGCGCGTGACGCTGGAATCTAATTTCTGGATCCCAGTGTCAAGCACTGGGATGACATCAGAGGGTACTAGGATGACAGAGGGTTATCCAATGTCAAATGTACTTTCTGTATGCACGGAGCCTTTAGTTTCAATAGACTTTGTCCATAACCCTTATAGTGCAATTGTGGATTTAGCTGGTACATATGTCACAGGTGATATCTGTAGAGTTGCAGCGTGGTACGATAATGAATGGGCTTTTTCACTGAGAATGTTAGATATAGCTTTATTGTAAAGTATGAACGAAAACTCACAAAAATATGCTTCATTTTATGAGCACTTTGCGGAACTTAGAAAAAGGGTTATTTTTTGCTTTCTATTTTTTTGTGTTACCTTCGGGTTTTGTTACTACTTTAAAGAAAATATATACCGCTTTTTACTTGCACCTTTAATAGAAGTTACAAAAGATAGCAATGATTTTTCTCTAATCTATACAGACTTAACAGAAGCGTTTTTTGTATATCTCAGGGTTGCAATAATGAGTGCACTGTTGTTTTCTTTTCCTGTGTTTGCATGGCAATTCTACATGTTTCTAGCACCTGGCTTATATAAAAGAGAAAGGGCAGTGTTATTGCCATATTTAATTGCAACACCAGTTTTGTTTATAACAGGAGCTTCCGTAGTTTATTACTACATATTTCCCTTAGCCTGGAAATTTTTTATTGCTTTTGAACATAGCAGTAAATCTTTCGGTATACCAATAGAGTTTATGCCATCGGTTAGTGAATATTTAGACCTTGTTCTTCAATTCATGTTTGCGTTTGGTACTGCATTTCAAATTCCAGTCATACTAACCTTAATGGTGAGAGTAGGGCTAATCACTGCACAAAGTTTGTCAAATAAACGGAGAATTGCGATAGTGGTAATTTTCATTATTGCTGCAATCTTAACTCCACCTGATGTACTAAGCCAAGTAGGGCTTGCAATTCCAATGTTAGTATTATATGAGCTGTCTATTCTGATATGTAGATATATTGAGAAGAAAGCAAAGGATTGAATTAAGAATATTATTTATAAATAAAGAATGAGCACCGGAGCGCTTTTTCTTGAACATTGAAATGGGATTATGTAAACTGCCCTTATTGATTTTTCAGTAGACGCCAAGTGAATTAAAATATTACGAGGTGTGTTATGATAATAGTTGTTGGTGGTCAAAAAGGTGGTACTGGTAAAACGACCATAGCCACAAATATAGCGGTGATGCGTGCTAGGGAAGGTAGAAATGTCCTTCTCTATGATCTTGACCCATTAATGCTAGCTACCTTGTGGGCATCCCAGCGAGACAAGGACAAAAGTTTACCGAAAATTAACAGTATTCACAAGGTGTTAGGCCAAATTAACATTGGTGTAGTAATCGGAAATGAGCTACAAGCTTTACAGTCCAAATATCAAGATATTATTGTTGACGCAAGAAGAGTAGATGAAACTTTAAGGGCTGCCTTATCATTAGCTAATCTAGCTATATTTCCGATTCTTCCATCTGCACCTGATATGTGGACGTTTAACACTCTGAGCAACTTAGTTGCCGGTGCTCAGAGTTGTAACAAAAACTTTCAAGCAAGAATCTTACTTAATCGAGTGAATACTAATCCAGTTGTAACTAAAACAGGAATTGAAGAATGTGATGCTTTTTTAAGCTGTTTTGACAACTTAACAAGGTTCGATAGTTTTTTGAGTCAGCGAATTGCAATTGCACGTGCCTCTCGCGAAGGTATGGCGATTGTTGAATCAGCAGACTTAAAAGCAATTAGGGAAATTGAATCTGTTTATGAGGAAGCCTTATCTACTGTAGAAAATCAGAGCCAGCACAGTCAGTGTTAAGGTTGCCACCTAGTTTACATCAAAAATTGAGGGAAATAGCCTTTATAACAAAAGATACAGTTTCTAACATTGGATTCAGGGTTTTAACGGAATACATTAAAACTTTAGAGAAATAAGAAACCAATCAAAATGAAGAAGAGAGGTTTGTTTCCTTGATTGTCTTTCAACTATTTTTCTGAAGTTGGAGGTTCGATAGGTTGCTGTGTAAAAGATTGGGAAGTAGTTTTGTTAGTGTTGAAAATTATAGCTCTTTTCCTAATAGTAGGAACATGATGGAATAGGTAAAGTAGTGAGGAGATGTGAATGCCAGCAGCATATAGTTATGATTTAAGAACCTGTACATGATCTCAAGAAAGGAATAAACTAAGAGATAATGTATATAAGTTAGGATATATGAGGAGTGTATACCCAAGTGATATAAGTCGGGAAAGATTTGAGATTATATTACCAGATCTAGAATCCTGTAGAAAAAAAACAAAACCAAGAAAACTGGATTTATATGAGTTATTTTGCGGTGTACTTTATGTGCTAAAAAGTGGCTGTCAGTGGCGAATGCTACCAAAAGAGTTTCCAAAATGGCGCAATTGTTACGATTACTTCAAGAGATGGAGTAAAAAACCGAATGAAGATAGAGAAAGTGTTCTAGAAATTGTCTTAAAAAAAATTAGTTGGAGAGGTTCGTTTCAACAGTGGTCGGAATACAAAAACAAGCTTCTGCATCATTGATGCTCAAAGTGTAAAAAACACCGATATTGCTGAAGAAAAAGGTTATGATGCCGGCAAGAAAATTTCAGGAATAAAGCGTCATATTGCAGTAGATACGCAAGGTTTGCCACATGCAATTTATATTACTACAGCTAATATCGGAGATCGTACTGCTGCTGTAGAGATGATTTGTAACGCAAGAAAAAATCTTTCCGAAGTTCAAAATATACTAGTTGATGCAGGTTATACAGGAGAAAATTTTGCAACTCAAATAAAAACGACTATTGGTGCAACCGTTGAAGTAATAAAACGAAGTGAATTACATACCTTTGTTGTATTGCCAAAAAGGTGGGTTGTAGAGCGTTCTTTTGCTTGGCTGGAAAAGTGTAGACGGTTATGGAAAAATTGCGAGCGTAAACTCAATACTAGACTACAAATGGTCGTTCTAGCTTTTACTGCCTTGCTCCTCAAAAGATTATGAACAGGCTCTAAGGAAAAAAGCATTGAATGCAGGGGAAAGTAGAGCATTTGTAGCCAAGAGGTTTAAAGTTAACATTCTATGAATGGCAAAAAGGTGCAAGAAAATAGGCGATTTTAAATCAAAATGTAGATCCAATAGAGCGTGATTGATATCTTGCTAGTAATAGTGTAACAGCTTTTATTAAGATATTTTTTGCCATACGGCAGCAATAACAAAGTTAGAAAATTGATGGCTGAATATGTTGGCATTGATAAACAGTATATTATGCTTCAAGCAATATTTACTTTAGTAGCTTCTACAACTTTTTTTAGTATATTGGTGCTTTGTACCAACAGCAGTATTTGCACTTGCTACGTGTTTCTTTGTTAAAAATGATGTACATGCTGCATTTTCTGCAAAAGAACTTTCTCCTGAGTTTACCAAAGTTATTACTGAAAGAGTAGTAAATAATGTTGAGCTCAATGCAGAAGACAACTCTCAATCGAGAAGCTACTTGTATGAGACTGTGTCATATATCGAAACTAGATTTCACAGATAAGGGGTAACAGCAGACACTAGAATGACAAAATCGTTATTCTGCTATGCATTATCGCCGTATAACTATAGCTATATATAAACTAAAAAAGTAATATTTACTAGATCTTAATATTTTAGATTTATATTTTAATAAAATATTACAATTGGTATGAATGATCCATTTAAAAGTGAGGATTATAAAAAAAATCTCGATTCTCTGATCAAAGCTATAAATCTAGGAAATCCAGAGGAACAATTTCATAAAACAGTAACAGATCTGGCTCGTGCTTTAGAGGGTTCTACAGATAAGGCAGAAGATGTAGCTAAGCTTGTTATACGTGATGACTTGAATAATTATGTAAAGAAGGCAAATAAAAAGCCATTAATTCTTAGAGCCTGTTCGTAATCTTTTGAGGAGCAAGGCAGTAAAAGCTAGAACGACCATTTGTAGTCTAGTATTGAGTTTACGCTCGCAATTTTTCCATAACCGTCTACACTTTTCCAGCCAAGCAAAAGAACGCTCTACAACCCACCTTTTTGGCAATACAACAAAGGTATGTAATTCACTTCGTTTTATTACTTCAACGGTTGCACCAATAGTCGTTTTTATTTGAGTTGCAAAATTTTCTCCTGTATAACCTGCATCAACTAGTATATTTTGAACTTCGGAAAGATTTTTTCTTGCGTTACAAATCATCTCTACAGCAGCAGTACGATCTCCGATATTAGCTGTAGTAATATAAATTGCATGTGGCAAACCTTGCGTATCTACTGCAATATGACGCTTTATTCCTGAAATTTTCTTGCCGGCATCATAACCTTTTTCTTCAGCAATATCGGTGTTTTTTACACTTTGAGCATCAATGATGCAGAAGCTTGTTTTTGTATTCCGACCACTGTTGAAACGAACCTCTCCAACTAATTTTTTTTAAGACAATTTCTAGAACACTTTCTCTATCTTCATTCGGTTTTTTACTCCATCTCTTGAAGTAATCGTAACAATTGCGCCATTTTGGAAACTCTTTTGGTAGCATTCGCCACTGACAGCCACTTTTTAGCACATAAAGTACACCGCAAAATAACTCATATAAATCCAGTTTTCTTGGTTTTGTTTTTTTTCTACAGGATTCTAGATCTGGTAATATAATCTCAAATCTTTCCCGACTTATATCACTTGGGTATACACTCCTCATATATCCTAACTTATATACATTATCTCTTAGTTTATTCCTTTCTTGAGATCATGTACAGGTTCTTAGGATATTCAATAGAGTATTAGGAAGAGATGTTTCGATTAGGAATATCAGTAATTTTATCAAAGATAAATTGCTCCCTGTAACTCCCAGAATATCAATCGAATATATAGGTGTTCTTGCAAAAATTTCAAATTTAGAGCGAATAGAAAGAAGTCAAGATAAATATAGGTCATATGGAGTAAATTTAGAAAATAGACAGCAAAAGAA